>CAYZLE010000179.1:0-3496 GCA_964479305.1 uncultured Gammaproteobacteria bacterium
CTTAGTAGCGACATCAACTTCTAGCTACTATTTTGCAAGACAACATGCAATTGAACACTTGTCCGAAAAAGATCTACCTCTAACCAGTGATGGAATTTACTCTGAAATTCAACGCGATTTATTAAGCCCTAAGATAATATCGTCAACGATGGCGAATGATACTTTTGTAAAAGACTGGCTGCTTAATAATGAACAAGACCAAGAAGCGATTAACCGATACTTATCCAATATAAAAACTGAATACGATACATTTACGGCTTTTTTGGTTTCTGAAAAAACAAAGAATTATTACTACGCAGACGGTATATTAAAACAGGTTTCACACTATGACCCTCGAGATAATTGGTACTATCGAGTAAGAGGTTCAGATAAAAATAGCGAATTAAACGTTGATAAAAGCCAAGCACATAACGATGCTTTAACTATTTTTATGAACTATAAAATATTTGGGTACGATGGTGAGCTACTCGGCATAACAGGCGTTGGTTTAAATTCTGAACATGTACAAGGCGTATTACAACACTACCGTGAAAAATACGACAATGAGGTTTTTTTCATTAAACCCAACGGCTCAATTATTATTTATGATAAACAGTCAGCCGTGTTCAAAGGTAACATCAAACAAATTGAAGGCTTATCTAACTTAGAAACAGAAATCCTTTCTCAAAAGCATGACAACACAGTTCAAACCTTTACTTACCAAACGAACAATCGCACATTTGTACTGAACACGAGATTTATTAAAGAACTAGAACTTACCCTAGCGATTATTAGTGATGTTGGACAGACCACGTCTCAAAACAAACAAAAACCGTGGTTTGATATTATTATTTGGCTTTTAGTAACGCTTGGCGTTCTAGCCGCTATGATTTCTATATTAAATCGTATGCAAACCAAGTTACAAAATACTGCATGGCAAGATGACCTTACTGGTATTTTAAATCGTGCTGGCTTTAGCCAACGCTACCAGGAAGTTGAGAAAGACTTTGTGCGTAACAATAATAACTTCTCAGTTTTACTAATCGACATCGATCATTTCAAAAAAGTAAATGATGAGCTTGGACATGCCAATGGTGACAAGGCCTTAAAACTAAGCGTTGATATAATAAATCAAATTATTCGACCAACCGACATTCTTGCTCGCTGGGGTGGCGAAGAGTTTGTTTTACTTTTGCCTAACACCCAAGCAAGCTTAGCATGCAACCTTGCTGAAAGATTACGTATCGAAATTTCTCTTTCTGAAGAATTACGTAATTTACTTGGCCGCCCTCTTACTGTTAGCATTGGTTTAACTCAGCATAAAGAGGGGCTTTCAATGGATCAGAACTTAGCAACGGCAGACAAGCATCTTTATAAAGCAAAAAATTCTGGCCGTAACAAAGTTGGTTGGTTAGGCGGCATACTTTAAAGCTTATTAAGCTATAGCCTTACTTTATTTCTATACGCACGGCTACCGATTTAAAGTTAGGCGTTTTGCTTCGCGGGTCAATCTTATGCTCAGTTAAAGCATTCGCTTCTGGGTAATAAGCTAACAAATTGCCTTCTGGCAGATTAAAAACCTGCACGCTAACATCATCCATTCTACCCGCGCTCGACACAACATCAACCAAGCTGCCCGACTGTAACTTTAATTTTTCAGCATCACTTTTAGACATAAAGACTGTTCTACGACCAGCGTTATGGCGGTAGCTATCAGTCTCTTCATAAATAATACTATTGAACTGTCCTTCACTTCGCACGCTGGCCAATACAAACGGGAAGGCCTTGTTGAAAGCTTTTTTAGGAATAGCTTGAGGAATAAAACGCGCTTTTTTATTTAGCGTAGAAAACTTAGGCTTATGCATTACACGGTCTTCAATATGAAACTCTTGCTTAGTTGTTCCAATTGATTTTAATTGTTCCATACCCGGAACAGTTTTTGAAATGGTTTCACGTATATTTTCATGCACTAAAAATGATTCGAAATCTTTACGGTGCTCAGGCACAAGACGCTTCCCAATATTCGCCAATATATCCACCTCTGATTTAATATTGTCTAAACGATCGATACCGCCATCACTTAAACGTACATAGTTAAACATAGATTCTTGCGTAGTTGGCTGTTGTTCTTCGTCACGAGCTAACACTGGCAAGACCAAAATATTTTGTTTAACGCCATATAAATGGCCTTGGTTTAAGGTAGTGGTTAAGAACATTTTGAAGGGTATCTTATCTAAGGCTTGCTCTGCCCACTCACTATTCGGTGTAGCCGAATACAAGTTCCCGCCCACCATACAGGCACAGTCAATATCGCCCTTATAAGCCGCTTTTAAAGCAGCAAAGGTGTCTAAACCTTCCTTTGAGGGCAAGTCAGTGTCTAATTGCGCTTCTAAGCGCTCTAGAACCGTAGGAGGCAACGATGGCTTAACTCCAACCGTACCAATACCCTGAACATTACTATGCCCTCTAAGAGGTAATAAGCCGCTATGAGGCTTGCCGAGCATACCGCGCAATAAAGCCAGGTTTGCTATCATTTCAACGTTTTCACAGCCGTGTTGGTGATGAGTAATTCCCATGCCCCATGAAAAAACAGCCTTTTCTGAATTTGCATATAAATCTGCTGCTTGCTCTAAGGCGGCTTTATCCAAACCGCAAGCTTGAGTAATTTCATTCCAGCTTTTTGCTTCAATATCTTTTATAAATTTATCGCTGTTTTCACAATGCATTTCAATAAAACTTTTATCTTGCTTGTCTCTTTCAATAACTGCTTTGGCTATACCGCTAAGCACGGCGATATCAGAACCAATATCGGGCTGTAAAAATAAAGAGGCAATTTCAGTACCGCCTTTAAGCATTGACTTAGGGCTTTTAGGCACAGCAAATTTAACTAAGCCCGGTTCTTTAGATGGATTGATTACAATAACCTGTCCACCACGATCACGGCAGTTTTTTAATTGGTGAATAAATCGCGGGTGATTAGATGATGGATTAGCACCGATAACAAAAACTAAATCGCATTGCGATAAATCTTCTAACTCAATGGTTGCTGTACCTGTGCCAATAGTTGAGCCAAGGCCTACACTTGTTGCTTGATGGCAATAGTACGAACAGTTATTTACATTATTTGTGCCATACAAACGCGCTAACAACTGCAAGACAAAACCGGACTCATTTGAAGATCGACCAGATGAATAGAAAAATGATTTATCAGGCGATGTCGCCGCAAACTGCTTAGCGGCGTAATCCAATGCCCAGTCCCAATCGACTATTTTGTAATGCTCACTATCTGCCGCTTTAAAAATTGGATTGCCCAATCGGCCCGCATGCTCTAGTTCTTTTGGAGACAGTTCTCGCAGCTCTTGAATAGAATGCTCAAATAATTCAGCTGGCAATGGTTCTTGGATATCGGTAGATTGTGCCTGAATACTTTTATTGCAAACCGATGGAAATTCGCCCAGCTCATTTGTCATACCACCTTGTTGTCCGCCCATGCCTAAACCGCAAGCCTTACAAGCAT
>CAYZLE010000180.1:0-3420 GCA_964479305.1 uncultured Gammaproteobacteria bacterium
AAGCTGTTTCATTATCTATTTAAATAAACTAACGAGTCCTTATTCATCATCCTTTAGATAGCTCAACGAAGAGCCTAAACTAAGTTACAAATAAAAAAGCCCGATTAACTCGGGCTTTTAACCCCAGTCATTTAACTGGCCTTCCTTAAAACCTCTAAGGCTTCTCGCAACCACTTATACTCTGCGTTCGTATGCTCAATACCACAACGAAGAGTTAAATGCTTTACATGCAAGTCTATTGGTAAAGTTTGTGAGCTTGTAAAATGCTCTTTTTCTATATTTTTATAACTCTCTTGCAAAGCTTTTACTTCATCTAGCCGTTGCTCCATTTGTTTAATTATGGGTTCGGCACCTACAAGCGGCACAAGAAGCAACTTAATTAAAAAAGCATCTTTAGATGGTGTCGGCTTTAGTGATTGAAGCGCCCATTGCTCTAATTCTTCTTTGCCATAATCAGTAATCGTATATATTTTTTTATCGGGCTTATCGTTCTGCTCGCTGAGTCTCACTTTCACCCAATTACCCTCGAGCATATCGGCTAATGTTTTATAGATTTGCTGGTGGCTCGCAGACCAATAGTAGGCAATTGAGCCTTGAAATGACTTATTGAGGTCATAACCTGTTTGTTCAGACTCTAAAAGTAAACTTAATATTGCGTGTTTTAATGACATATGCAAATTGTTGCATATTTTCTTTGGTTCGTCTATTATGCAATTTGTTGCATAATAGGGTTTAATCATGATCAATCTATCGCCATTGTTAGAAGCCAGCTTAGCTATACAAATTCATGTATTTACAGCCGTTTTAGGTTTTATTATTGGTGCATTTGTATTGCTAAGGCAAAAGGGAGACAGCCTGCACAAAATGATGGGCAGGTGTTTTGCGGTTTTAACTTTAATTGTCGCCACCTCATCTTTTTTCATTCATTCAATTAAGATGTGGGGCTTATTTAGCTGGATTCACTTATTATCCATTTGGACAATTATTGGGGTAATACTCAGCGTAAAATATGTACGCCAAGGTAAAATTACCGCACACAAAGCCAATATGCTTTATGTATATATAGGTGGATTTATCATTGCAGGTGGTTTTGCTTTTTTACCGGGCAGGATTATGTACAGAATAGTATTTGCGAATTAAACCGCAAATGCTATTTAATGATTTTGCCACTCCACTGACTACCGCGAGCTTTATTAAAACGCGTTTTTGATTTGCCTGACTTATTAGAACCCGATTTGGCTGAAGCTGAGCCTCTACCTTTACCTGTGTAATGACGCGACTTTTTAGCGGCTGGAATCAGCTGGTTTTCACCATCGCCAATTAAATCTTCACGGCCAATACCCTGAAGCGCTTCGCGAATCATGTCCCAGCCTTGGTCATCATGATAACGAAGTAGGGCTTTTTGTAAGCGACGCTGTCTTAGGTTTTTTGCTGCAAATACTTTTTCGCCACGTTTGTAATTTAAACGTTTTAATGGGTTACGTCCCGAGTAGTACATGGCTGTTGCCAATGCCATAGGCGAGGGATAAAAGGTTTGTACTTGATCAACACGGAATTTATTTTTCTTTAGCCACAGGGCCAAATTAACCATGTCGTTTTCATCGCAACCTGGGTGGGCAGCGATAAAGTATGGAATTAGATATTGCTCTTTACCCGCTTCTTTTGAGAAACGTTCGAACATTTCTTTAAACTCATCGTATGAACCCATGCCCGGCTTCATCATTTTGTTTAGGGTATTATCTTCGCTATGCTCAGGTGCAATTTTTAAGTAACCGCCCACATGGTGAGTCACTAATTCTTTTACGTATTCTGGATCTTTAATCGCCAAGTCATAACGTAAACCCGATGCCACCATCACACGCTTAACACCTTTAATCTCACGCGCCTTTCTATATAGTTTAGTGGTTGGCGAATGGTCGGTAATTAAGTTTTTACAAATAGTAGGGTAAACACACGATAAGCGACGGCAGTTAGCTTGCGTTACGTCGTCGTTACACTTTAAGTTGTACATATTAGCGGTAGGGCCGCCAAGGTCTGAAATGCTGCCTGTAAAGCCCGGCACCTTGTCACGAATTTCTTTAATTTCGTTCAAGATAGATTCTTCCGAACGGCTTTGAATAACACGCCCTTCATGCTCTGTAATAGAACAAAAAGTACAACCACCAAAACAACCACGCATGATATTAACCGAGGTTTTAATCATGTCGTAAGCTGGAATTTTTGCATCACCATAACTTGGGTGTGGGCGGCGTTGGTAGTTTAATCCAAACACGCCATCCATCTCGTCAGTCTCTAAAGGAATAGGTGGCGGGTTAACCCAAATTTCACGTTGACCATGCTTCTGCACAAGCACTTTAGCGTTATGCGGGTTAGCCTCTTGGTGCAATACTCTCGATGCATGAGCATATAAAACAGGGTCTTTGCTTACTTTTTCATAAGACGGTAAACGCACGTAAGATTTCGCCGGGTCAAAATCGACTTTACGCTGCAAAGGCATTGGTACAATTTTAACTACGTGTTCATTGGCTTTAGGTTTAGCAGCTCTCACTTTCCCAACAGAGTTTACAGCACCATCGTCATTTTCCGCGGCAGAGGCATCGCCCGTTTTACAATCGGTTTTTTCTTCTTCGTAATCGTATGGGCTAGAAATGCTGTCAATTTTGCCCGGCCAATCAATTCGGGTTGAATCAATTTCAGTCCAGCCACTTGGCGTAGACTGACGCACAACGGTTGTACCGCGAATATCTACAATATCTTCTAAGGCATGACCGTTTGAAAATCGGTGCGCCAGCTCAGCAAGCGCGCGCTCGGCATTACCGTAAAGCAAAATGTCGGCTGTTGAATCAATCAATACAGAGCGACGCACTTCATCGCTCCAATAATCATACTGCGCTATGCGGCGCAGGCTGGCCTCAATGCCGCCGATTACAACGGGCACATCTTTATAAGCTTCTTTACAACGCTGGGTATAAACAATAACCGCGCGATCGGGGCGTTTTCCCGCTTCGCCATGCGGTGTGTAAGCATCGTCATTACGCACTTTTTTGTCGGCCGTGTAGCGGTTAATCATCGAGTCCATATTTCCGGCACTTACACCAAAAAACAAGTTCGGTTTACCTAACTCTTTAAACGGGTCGGCACTGCGCCAATCTGGCTGGCAAATTAAACCAACACGAAAACCTTGCGACTCTAAAAAACGGCCAATCACTGCCATGCCGAAACTAGGATGGTCTACGTAGGCATCACCACACACAATAATAATGTCGCAGCTATCCCAACCTAACTCGTCCATTTCTGCACGCGTCATTGGCAAGTAAGGCGCCACGCCATAACATTCGGCCCAGTATTTAGGGTAGTCGAATAAGTTTTGCGCTTTTTGAGGCTTAATAAATGCTGGCATGTTGGGGGTTTCGATTTGGC
>CAYZLE010000181.1:0-3412 GCA_964479305.1 uncultured Gammaproteobacteria bacterium
AGGAGGTTTCCCTGCAGTACAAATGAAAGCGGGTGGCATGACTCAAACAGATCAATTTGAAGTGGTGGATACACATACCTTCAAATTAAAAATGTTAAAGAAAAGCAAATTAACATTACCCGATTTAGCAGTACCAGTTCCTATTATTATTAATAGTAAAGTGGCTAAAAAGAATGCGACTGAAAAAGACCCTTGGGCAACCGAGTATTTGCACAAAACACCTGCTGGTGGCGGTGCATATATGCTGGAAAATTGGACACCAGGTCAGCAGCTAGTTTATAAGCGTTTTGATGATTGGAAGAACGGTGATTTACCACAGATGAAACGTGTCATTGTGCGTGAAATTCCAAGTGCCGCTACTCGTCGTGCATTAATTGAACGTGGAGATGCAGATGTTTCACTTGATCTACCTAACAAAGATGCGAAAGAACTAGAAGCAAAAGGTAAATTAACAGTTGTTGGTAGCTCAATAGATAACACGCTTCATGCAATTGGCTTAAATACAAATTTCGAACCATTTAAAAACAGCAAGGTTCGTCAAGCAGTTGCTTACGCAATTCCTTATCAAAAAATATATGACGCTGCTGCATATGGACGTGGTGAAAAAATGTGGGGTGCTACACCTGATAGCGTGACAGCTACTTGGCCTCAACCGTTTCCTTATGACACGAATGTAGAAGCTGCTAAAAAACTATTGGCCGAAGCGGGTTACCCGGATGGCTTTAGTGTTCCAATTTCAATCAACTTAGGTTTTGCACAATGGACAGAGCCAACAGCTATTTTAATACAAGAAGGTTTAGCTAAAATTGGCATCACTTCAAGTATCAATAAGATTCCTGGTGCAAGTTGGAGAACGAAAGCGCTTGTTGAAAAAGGCCTAGAACTACACCTTAAAAACTTTGGTGGTTGGTTAAACTATCCTGATTACTACTTTTTCTGGGCTTATCTAAAAGGTCATTTATTTAACTCTATGAATTACCATAGCGATGAAGTGAAAAGCTTAGTTGATACTACTTTGCACATGGAAACAGACGCTCCAGATTATGAAAAAAATGTGAAGCGTTTAGCGTCTATTGCTATTGAAGATGTGCCGTTAATTCCACTGTGGCAGCCTACGTTAGAAGTAGCTATGCAGCCTGGTGTAACTGGTTATGTTAATTGGTTCCATAGACAATTAGACATTCGCTCTTTCACTAAGCAGTAACTCATACTTTAAGTAGAGTAGCTCGTAATAACAGTGTTTATTAAACACTGTTATTACAGAGCCCTCAGTATGAAAAATAAGTTCATTTTAATAGTCCAACGTTTACTGTTGGCATTGCCTGTATTGTTTGGCGTTATCGTCATTTCATTCTTATTAACGCGTGCTTTACCAGGTGATCCCGCCGTCTTCTTTGCGGGAGCAATGGCAGATGCGGAATCCATACAATTAACTCGAGAAAGACTAGGGCTGGATAAAAGCTTGTTCGTCCAGTTTATTGCCTATGTTGAAAGGTTGTTACAAGGTGATCTAGGTTATTCCTTAAATACCGGTCAAACAGTTATGTTTGAGCTAAGTAGCCGCTTACCTGCTTCATTAGAATTAACTTTAATAGGTTTAAGCTTATCGTTAATGGTTGCGATTCCATTAGGGATTCTTGCAGCAATGAACCCAAATTCATGGATCGATCATTTATGCCGAGTGTTGGTTACCGCTGGTGTATCGATGCCTATATTTTTCACAGGCTTATTTCTCGTCTATATATTTTATTACCTACTTCAGGTCGCGCCATCACCAATTGGGCGATTAGATTTTATTTATTTACCGCCACCTCATGTGACTGGTTTCTACCTTATTGATTCTGTAATAGCCAATGATTGGCCTTTATTTCGAGCAGCGCTACATCAAATAATGCTGCCAGCAATTACCTTAGCAATATTTGCCTTAGCACCCATAGCTCGTATGACGCGAGGTGCGATGTTAGCTTCCTTAGGTAGCGAATATGTAAAAGCGGCAACGGCTAATGGCTTAGCAAAAAGAAAAGTTGTATTGGCTTATGCATTTAAGAATGCGGTGTTACCTATATTAACCACATTAGGTATGGTGTTTTCTTTTTTACTAGGCGCTAACGTACTGGTTGAAAAAGTGTTTGCTTGGCCAGGAATAGGCTCTTTTGCTATTGAGGCATTAGTAGCCTCAGATTATGCCGCCGTTCAGGGCTTTGTGTTAACCATGGCATTACTGTTTATCGTTATCAATTTGATTATTGATTTAACTTACACCCTAATTGATCCACGCATTGGAAATGACTAGTCGCCAAAGCTATTGCCGACTTGTGCTATCGATTGCTTATAGCGAAGTGAGACTATGAAAAACTGGTTTAAACATTTCGTTTATATATTTTCTGAAAACCCAGTATCAATCTTTGCGATTAGCCTATTTGTTTTCTATTTACTCATGGCCTTATTCGGCGGATGGCTTGTTCCGTATGATCCGTATTTAACCGATACATCAATTGCCTTTCAACCGCCTTCAGCAGCACATTGGTTTGGCACTGATCATTTGGGCAGAGATGTATTAAGTCGAGTGGTTGTTGCAACGCGTATGGACTTAGGTATCGCATTTAGTGCAGTAGCGTTAAGCGCAGTAGTTGGCTGTTTTCTAGGCTGTTTGTCTGGATATTTTGGTGGTTGGACCGATCAAATTGTAGGCCGTTTTACCGACATTATCATGGCCTTTCCGTTATTCGTACTTGCTATGGGTTTAGTCGCAGCGATGGGTAATACTGTTGAGAATATCATTTATGCGACAGCGTTAATTAATCTACCGTTTTATATCAGGGTGTCTCGGGCAGAGGTAAATATTCGTCGGAATTTACCTTATGTACAAGCGGCCTTACAAAGTGGCAATAGCCATTTTAAAGCCTTAGCTACACATATTTTTCCGAATATCTTACCGCCATTAATGGTGCAAATATCGCTCAACTCAGGCTGGGCGATTTTGAATGCAGCTGGTTTATCTTTTATTGGTTTAGGCGTTAAGCCACCAGAAGCGGAATGGGGAATTATGGTGGCAGAAGGTGCAAACTATATGATCTCAGGTGAATGGTGGTTAGTGTTTTTCCCTGGACTTGTGCTCATGTTAGCAGTGTTTTGCTTCAATTTATTGGGAGATAGCTTGCGAGATATCGTTGATCCATTGAGGAGAACATAATGCCAGCGAATGCATTCTTAGATATAGATAAATTGAACCTAGAATTTAAAACGCGTAATGGAATTGTGCATGTCCTTAAGGATGTTTCATTGCAACTTGAGAAAGGCAATATTCTTGGAGTCGTTGGTGAGAGTGGTAGCGGCAAGTCAGTAACTGCATACAGTATTTTGGATCTAAACGGCAAGGCCAGTGAAATAACAGCTGGTAGCATTATATTCG
>CAYZLE010000182.1:0-3405 GCA_964479305.1 uncultured Gammaproteobacteria bacterium
TACCCGGCAACGCCAATAAATTATCAAACTGCGTGGGCATTTCACCTGCGTGATTTTCCGCAACTATCTTCGCTGATTTATGCAAGTTGCGCCCACGAGCGTAATAACCTAAACCCGCCCAATGTTGCAGCACATGATCTATATCCGCATTGGCTAGTGCAATAACGTTCGGAAAGCTTTTCAAAAATTTTTGGTAGTAAGGTATTACAGTGGCAACTTGAGTTTGTTGCAACATAATTTCTGAAACCCAAACGGTATAAGCATTTCTATTATGCTGCCACGGTAAGCCATGCCGGCCGAATTCATCATACCATTGCAATAAAGGTTCGGCGATAGTCGCCCTCTTCGCTTCTTTCATCTAGCGAAATTTATCACGTAGCTTTTGTTTCGCGTCTTCAATAGCTTTTTTACGTGCGGCTTCTGCTTTATCTTCAGCTTTTTGTTTTTCAGCTTCTAAGCGTGCAAATTCCGCCTGTCTTGCCGCTTCAATTTTGGCTTTTTCCGCATCGCGAGCATTATTTGCACGGTCTTTTTGAGCTTGTATACTGCTTTGGGTTTGAGCCTTTAATGCTTCTTTACCTGCGTCAATTTTTCCTTGAGTGCCTTGCAAGGCTAAGGCCTTCCAGTCAACGGTGATTGCAGGTTCAGTAAAAGTACCTTTTACTTTTACCGGTACTAAAAACGACTTCACAGCATTAATGCTTTTACCTGCTTGACCGGTTTTGGTATTCACAAAATAAGAGTCAAAAGCCATATCTAATGTTTCACGATGGATGTCTGCGCTGCCTTTAGCCTTAGCTCTTAATAAAGGTGCTTCTAATAACATTTCAGATAAATTTAAACGCCCATTTCTAATTGTGCCTTCACCTATTAAAGCAGCGAAATCAGTACTGTTAACTTCGCGAGACTTATTGTATTTAAGACCTTCTTTTTTGGCTTCAGCATGACGTAATTTTTCAGCGATATTAATACCGTTAATTTCACCGTCTTTTAAATTAAAACCTACTTTACCGTTTAGTGTTGAAGTCAGCTGGGCTGTTGTATTAGCGAGGGAACGAACACTAAAGTCGACACTACCTTTACCACTTACGAACTCATTATCCATAAAGTCTTTTAATAACTTGCCCACTCGAACGTTTGTTACGCTGCCTTCTGCAGACATCGCAGGCGTAGATTTTCGCGCATCTATACTGGCCAAAATACTACCTTGGCCTTTATATATTTTTTCAACATCAAGTTTCATTTGAGCAATATTATTTTTAACAACATTTTTTACTGCAATATCACGCATACTCATATTCATTACACGTAAGCTTTTAACAGTAAGGCCGCCATTAACATTAGTGCTTCGAATTAAGTCTACTGGCAAACCAAGCTCTGTATTTTCTTGAGCAACAGGTGCTGCTTCTGTTTCGCTTTCGGGTGCCAAATAGCGATCTACATCCAAGTCATCAATATCAAATTTATAATCAATTGACATTGTCTTACCTGCAACAACTTCTGCATCTCCAGTTACATTACTACCATCTAAGTTCATCGTTATATTCTTCAAACCATAACGATCACCTATTGAGTCAATCCCCGCCGCGAAGCTAACATTTTGTAGTGCTTCCGGATCAGACATACCCGACATATCGCTACCTAATGCACTCAATACTTTAGCTAGTGAAAATTTAGGAATAACAACACTGCCTTTTATTGTTGGCGTTTTATCTAACTCACGAACAATTACATCAACATTGGCTTCCATTTCTTCAAAGCCAACTTTCATACCATTAAGCTCTAGTAGTTGCGCCTCTTGATCTAAACTCACATTTCCGAATAAGTTAATGCTTTGTTGCTTATTAGGAATGCTATCGCCTTCTGCTTCTATTAAAGCTTTCATGTGGTGTAAACGAATATTGTTTAATGTTGAGTTAATCGATAACTTTCCTGTAGATTTAACTAGTGAGTACAGATCAGGGTTTTCAATGGTAGCGTTCAAAGAAAGCTCATAGTCAATTGGCTTAATAAAACCAATTACACCCGTTTTCAAATTAAAGTCTTCAATTTGAATATTGTTTTTTGCTTTTTCATCTAACCAATTTATATTGGCGTTGGTGATATCGATGGCGCTAATTTTTAGCTTCTTAACGAAGTCGCTCGCTTTTTTCTTAGAATCCAAATCACCCAGATCTACCACATCTTCAGATTCTTCTTGTTCGGCATCAACTTCTTCTGTTATTAAATCTTGCCAGTTTGTGGTGCCATCAGAACGTTGAATTAAAGTTACTTCTAAGCCATCTAAGCGAAGTACACCTAATTCTGGTTTAAATTTAACGAGCTGTTTTAAGGACAAACTAATATCTAGAGCATTAATTTTTGCAAAAACCGGACGAGCAAATGTTTCAGGGTTTGAAACTGATGCTTCTCCTAACTTCACGCCTAAAAATGGATAAACTGAAAAAGCAATATCGCCGGGTATAGAAAATTCTCGGCCGGTGGTATCGTTTAAACGCTTAACTATTTGATCTTTATAGTCATTTGGGTCAACAAAGGTATAAATTCCGCCAATAAGCAAAGCTAACACAACGGCAATTCCAAGAATGATTTTGAAGATTAATTTTAAAAAACCCATCTAGCGTTTTCCCTTTTGTAATCGTAAATTTTAATTAAAACTATAATAACAGCTATACCTACTTGTATAATAAGCTATAGACAATACTTTACTTTCTTTGGAAACATTATGTCAAAAAATATTATTACTACTTTTCTGCTTATTTTCATTTTTCTAAGCTTAGTTGTTGGCATATATTGGAGCCAAGAACCTGCATTATTTAATGTAAACGCACAAGCCAATGACAAAGCCGTTGAGCAAAACCAGAAACGTGTAACCGGCTATGTAACGACAAGCACTCTTATTGACGTCATTGACGTTTTACTTCACAAAAAAGGTGGCTATTTAAGTAATGACAAAATGCCTCCAAGTGTCTTTCTAGACAATATTCCTAACTGGGAGTTCGGTGTTTTAGTGCAAGTGCGTGATTTATCTCGTGCGCTTCGTAACAACTTTAGCCGCTCTCAAACGCAATCTGCTGCCGACAAAGACTTAGAATTAGCTGAACCTCAAATGCACTTCGACTCTGAGTCGTGGTTACTACCTTCTACCGAAGGCGAATACAAAGAAGGTTCTGAGGCCTTACAACGTTATTTATCTCGCTTATCGAATGCCAATGAGCAGGATGCTTTATTTTATGCACGCGCCGATAATTTACGTGAGTGGTTACGTTTAGTTGAATCTCGTTTGGGCGATTTATCTCAACGTTTAAGTGCAAGTGTTGCGCAAAAACGAATTAACACTGATTTAGCCGGTGATCCTGCTGCAACATCAAACACCAATAATTTAGAAGCGAAGGTACAAACGCC
>CAYZLE010000183.1:0-3405 GCA_964479305.1 uncultured Gammaproteobacteria bacterium
ATGACGTTTTAAGTAGTCTTCTAGAGACTCTTCGCTGCGCCAGTTGCTGGTTACTTGAGGCAAGTCTTTTATAACTAAGCCTGCTGCATGAACGCCGTCAGACTCAGCATCTTCAGTTGTTACGCCTACGCTACCAATATGCGGGTAGGTTAATGTAACAATTTGCTTAGAGTAAGAAGGGTCTGTAAGGATTTCTTGATAACCGGTCATGGCTGTATTAAATACAACCTCGCCCACAGTTTGTCCTAATGCACCTATGGCACGACCTGAGAATACGCTGCCGTCTTCAAGGACTAATACAGCGGGTTCAGTCGTAGGTGTCAATATTTCGAGTTGACTATTCAATTCTTTGTAACCTAGCTAAAGTGATGAAAAACCAGAAACTAGCTTGGCTAGTTATTTACTGGCATAAAAAAGGACAATTTTATTGTCCAACAGCTTGGGAACGCATCCCACTTTTACGAATTTTAAGAGATAACTACCAAAAAGGCGGTTCTTTTTATCCGTTATAGCTAGGCGGATATTGTATCAGACACTTAAATCTTGTCCATTAGAAATTAGGGTAATTTTACAGAAATATTTCACTCTTCTTCAAAATATTGGGCGTAATGGTTTTTTATGTATTTTTGAAGGCTCGGCATATCACCAAAACGATTATTACGGTTAGTGGCCGTCATTCTGTCTATTAAGGGTTGGAACTGTTGCAGGTGCTCAACTAGCTCAAAGGTATCGTCAAGTCGGTGATATTTAATCACATCAATAGGTTGGATTGGCTGAAAAGGCTTTTTACCCATTAATATTTCATAAAAGATCACGCCCAAACTATACACGTCGGCACGCTTATCAAGTTCTTTAGCCGTTACTGCCTCAGGGCTCATATATGACAATGTACCCATAACAACATTACTCACAGTAACGTCTTCTGTACCAATGGCTTTAGATATCCCAAAGTCAATTAACTTCAGGTGAGTTGCATTACGGAACATGACGTTTGATGGCTTTAAGTCGCGATGCAAGACGCCCTGCTCGTGCAAACAGTGTAAACCCTCAGTCATCTGCCAAAGGTAGCTAAAAGCTTGCTTGTGCTGAATATTCCATTCTTGAATACGTTCAAACAAGCTGCCACCTGGCAAGTAATCCATAATGATATAGATAAACTCTTCGGTGAAACCGAGTTGATGTAGCTTAACCACATTAGGATGGTTTATATTATGAATTAGCTCGTATTCATCTACGAACCTTTCCACTAAGGTATCGTCATCTAGCCACTCTGAAAACAAGGCTTTTACAACATAAGGCCTATTGTCTAAATCCGAATTCACTAAGTATAAGCAAGAGTCTTCTGTAGAGTTAAGGACTTTACCGACTGTATAGCCCGGCAACTCGGGTCCAACCGCTTTACGTCTTTCTGAGCCAGCGCGCTCATTACTTGCATGATTAAACTTAACAATATATTCAATTGCAGAAATCAGCATACGCTTTTTAAGGCCTTCTTTAGCCAAGAACTCGTCTGCACCCTCTTCCAAAAATGTATCTTTTAATGCAACATGTTTTGTATTACATAACAAAATAACACCTGGAGAACCTTCTGCTTTTTTAATCGCTCTAAGCCAATCTAGACTATTACCATTTTCAGCACCTAAATCCGAGCTTAGAATAACTAAGTCGTAGGTCATCCAGTTGAAATTATTAGGTGGAAAACCCCTAATGATTGGGTCATAGGTATATATAGATCCACCAGGAAATTCAGCTTTTAGAATGTCTGAAAGCTGATTTCTAGTTTTACCAGATGGGTCTATTATTAAAATTCGAGACTTCATAGTATTTAGTATTCAAAATCTAGTGTTACATCCCAACGAAACTCTTTTTCTATATATTCAATCATATCTATAGCTGACTGAAATCGTTGGTGTGGAAATTTAGCCATGCAGGTATCAAGTAATCCTTGCATCTCAAAAAAATGATTCGGCAATTTAGGTATAGGGTCATTCAAATGCATTTCTATAACAGCCGCCGCACTTGCCGCTTGAAAGGGTTTTTTGCCGGTAAGCATTTCATAAATCATAACACCTACTGAATATATATCGCAGCGCGAGTCAGGCTTATAACTGGCAGTCCCCTGCTCAGGGGCCATATAGTTAGGTGTTCCAATTATCTGACCAGGAGAAGTTAATTCTAATTTAGTATTAATGTCTTTAGATATACCAAAATCAATAATCGCTAATGTTTCATCTTCACGAAACATAATATTGGCGGGTTTTAAATCCCGGTGAATAATGCCACTACCATGAATAGCAGCTAGGCCATCACAAATCTGGCGTATAAACTTTAAAGCTTGAGTCTGAGTAATACCCTTAGCCATTCGTTCCTTTAAATCACCAGAATCAAAGTGTTCCATTACCGTAACCATCACACCGTCATATACCCCTTGCATATAGAGCTTTACGATATGTTTATTATTAATACGGCTAATTAACTTAAACTCTTGGTCAGAACGAGCAATTTGTTTTTTGTTTTTACTTAAGGCCGGGGACAAAACTTTAATGGCAACCTTTATACCGTCTGAATCTCGTGTTCCGCCATATATTGAAGACATGCCACCCTGGCCTATCTTTTTATGAACGGTGAAACCCGGTATTTTAGGGCAAGCAATTCTAGACTTTTTAGCCGCTTTGGCTTTGTTCTTTCTTCTATTGGAGCTTGCTTTACGAGCTACTCTAGGCTCGCTACCTTTAACAACTTGATAACCACTCAAATCTGGTCTTGCAAGGCCCTCAAGCGAAACTTCATCAGCTTCACTCGTGTCGGCAACATCTTCGTCTGCAACAGCCTTTTCTACAGAACTAGATATCGATAAGACTTCTTTTGCGGCAATTTCAGCGCCTTTAATCAGTTTATCTACTTTTTTTACGAAGTTATAACGCGTTAGTTTGGCCATATCCAGAAAAGATACTGAATCATACTCAGCTAATTTTTTTTGAGCCCTGTCAACATCTAAGCATAAGAATAACAAAGGCGGAAAATAGGTTTTTTTGGAATTTAAATTAAGCCACTCAACCCAGTCAACATTAGACAGTTGATAACTCACAACTAATAGATCATAAGCTGCGAACTGAATAGATCCCGGCGCTAAGCCTTCTTCACTAAAGTCATGCTCCTCAACGGCATAGCCCCCAGACTTCCCAGAACTCATAGAAAGTAAACGGGCAATTTTTGCGCGCACTCTTTCATTGTCGTCAATTAACAAAATACTCTTATTCAAAACATCCAATCCGTAATATCTTTTTGCGCATAAATGCGACGCCTAATATTATATAAATACTACTATTAAGATCACATTTAGCCAGCAGCATATAATATATCATATTACTGGCTACTATCGCGCAACTGTAAAGCTTTTTGGTA
>CAYZLE010000184.1:0-3403 GCA_964479305.1 uncultured Gammaproteobacteria bacterium
GTGAGAACATGCGTTCAATGTGAGTAAGCGATGCGCGAATCTCTCGGTATACAAACCCTAAAAAATTTAGTGGAATAAATAACTGCATGAGGTAAGCATTTACTAGTACAAAATCACCAATGGTCATTTCTTCTTTACTTACGCCATTAGCAGCCATAAACAGCATGCTTGTCATTGAAACACTGATAATAAAAGCTTGGCCAATATTTAAACCGGCTAGAGATAAACGATTTTTACTGCGTGCAGTTTCCCACTGTTCTAAATTTACATCGTAGTTATTCGCTTCATAGTCTTCGTTGTTGAAATATTTAACAGTTTCATAATTTAGTAGGCTGTCTATCGCGCGAGTATTACTTTGGTTGTCGGCCTTGTTAGCCTGGCGAATAAACTTGTTACGCCATTCAGTAATCATAACCGAGTAACCAGCATATAAAACAACTGAAACAACAGTGACAATAGCGAAATTAATATTGAAACTTTTAGCAAGAATAGTTGCGACTAAGATAATTTCTACTAGTGTGGGCACGATATTAAAAATCATAAAGCGCATTACAAAACTAATGCCACTTACGCCACGTTCTATATCGCGTGATAAGCCACCAGTACGTCGTGAGAGGTGAAAGTCTAAATCTAATGCATGTAGGTGCTTGAATATGCGCAGTCCCACGCGGCGCATTGTGCGTTCAGTAACACGGCCAAATAATGAATCGCGTAACTCACCAAACAATACGGATGCAAAGCGCAAACCACCGTAAGCAAATAATAGGGCAATAGGTATGACCGCAATGTTCGTTAGGGTATCTTGGTTTAAAGCATCGACAATATATTTAAGTGCTAAAGGAATCAGTACGATTGCGCCTTTAGCAGCTATTAATAGAAGCAATGCAAAGAATAAGCGCAATTTAAATTCGCCTAAGTAGGGCAGAATTTTAGCGATGTTCTGCCAATTGGTTGGCGTGTTCTCAATGTCGTCTTTAAAGCCGCGCATAGTTTTATATTTACCTTTTACATTAATGAAGCAGCATACTCTGATAGGTCTTCTAGAATTTGCATTTTGTTTTCATCGTCTTGATATTGTTCGGCAAAGTTTTGAATTTCAGTTTCAAACTCATCCAAAGTAATACTGCCACCGCCATCAGGGTGAAGCAGTTTATTTTGTCTGTACTCTTCCCATTGTTCAATTTCATCTTCGTTTAAAGTGTTTGGGAAGTTGCGCGCTTTATAGCGGAACAATAAAGTGTGTAGGCGAGGGTCTTTAAACGGCAGGCTGAGCTCTGTGAGCTGCGCTTCACTGGATTGACGTACTTGCTTGCATAGGTTTTTGTCTTCGTTCGGTATAAAGCTGCCGTATAAATTTTGCTCAGCATCGCTTTGGCTCATCGGCGCACTATCAAACACATCTTGCATTTTCTGCGATAAGTTTGGAATAGCTTTTAACTCTTCAAGGTGACGTTTGCATTCTTCTATATCAATAGAGCAACGTGATTGTGCTTCGGCACTCAAAGTTTGTATAGGCGCAACAAAAGGTGATTTGTTAACGTGAATACCTTTTAAATGTACGCGGTCAGTCGCTTCAGGTAATTCGCTAATTGGCGTGTATAAACGCTCTTGTATTTCAGCTACCGATAATGAGGCCAATAGTGCAGGTGAGTAACGTAGATCGTAGCTGATTAAAGCGTTGTTATTAGCTTTGTTGTAAGTAATCGGTGCAACGAGTGTTGTACAAGCTAAGTCAGCTGGGATTTTTCCGCTAACATGTACAAGTGGCTGCATCATGTTTTTGGCGACTAAGTCTTTAACAGTGTTTTTGTTGCGAAGTGTTAGTGCGTATTCAATCAATTTTGGTTGTGCGGCTTTTAGTTTTTTAGCTAACTCTATAGTAGCGACTACATCGGCAAGTGCATCATGCGCATCTTCATGCTCAATGCCATTGGCAACGCTTAAGTGTTCTAGTTTAAAGCTGGGCTTGCCCGCCATATCGCCTTCGGTGTGTTTTACCCAATTAATACCATCTGGGCGCAATGCATGAGCGGCTCGCATTACATCTAATAAATCCCAACGGCTGTTCTTGCTCATGTATTCGTGAGCATATGGGTCATGAAAATTTCTAAAAAACATATAGCGCAGCACTTCGCTATCAAAACGAATACTGTTGTAGCCAACAGAGCAAGTCGCTGGTTTTGCTACTTCATCAATAATTTTTTGGCAAAACTCAACTTCACTTAAGCCATTTTGATAGGCAATTTGCGGAGTGATGCCGGTAATTAAGCAGGCTATTGGTTGCGGCAGCAAGTCGTTAGTGGGTTTGCTATAAATAACTAATGGCTCGCCAATAATGTTGAAATCGCTATCGGTACGAATACCTGCAAACTGGCAGGGTTTATCTTTAGCCGGTATTGCGCCAAAAGTTTCAAAGTCATACCAATAAAAGCTTTCTGATGAAGAGGTGGAATTTTTCAAGTTGATAAGCCCTGAATTAAATAAACTTTATACCATATGGGCGAGATAAATAAGCACGATTTATATAGATTTATATATAATAAGGTTTTTATTGATTAATACCGTTTCAGCATATGTCCATTGTAGTAGCCGCATTATATAAATTTGTTACCTTAGAAGATTACTTAGACCTACAAAGGCCTATTTTAGAGCATTGTAATCAGTATGATATTAAAGGCACGTTGCTGCTGGCAAACGAAGGCATTAATGGCACAATCGCGGGCACGCGTGAAAATATTGATGCCATTTTAGCCTATCTGAAATCAGACTCTCGTTTAGCCGAACTTGAGCATAAAGAGTCATATTGTGAAGAAAAGCCTTTCTTACGAATGAAGGTTAAGCTTAAAAAAGAAATTGTTACCATGGGTGTAGATGGCGTTAATCCGAATGTTGATGTTGGGCAATATGTTGAGCCTAAAGATTGGAATGACTTAATTAGCGACCCTGATGTTGTATTGATTGATACGCGTAATGAATACGAGTATGAAATTGGCAGCTTTAAAAATGCTGTTAATCCACATACGGATACTTTTCGTGAACTGCCAAAATATGTTGAAGAGAACTTAGACCCAGCTAAGCATAAAAAAGTGGCTATGTTCTGTACGGGTGGTATTCGTTGTGAAAAATCGACGGCTTACATGAAAACACAAGGCTTTGAAGAGGTTTATCATCTTCAGGGTGGTATTCTTAAATATTTAGAAGAAGTGCCTGAAGAAAAAAGTATGTGGGAAGGCGAGTGTTTTGTTTTTGATGAACGAGTTGCGGTTGACCATAGTTTAGAGAAAGGAAAGTATGATCAGTGTCATGCTTGTCGCTTCCCAATCACCGAAGAAGATAAATTGTCTGAATATTATGTGCCTGGTGTCTCATGCCCAAGGTGTTATGATAAAACATCAGATGAGCA
>CAYZLE010000185.1:0-3400 GCA_964479305.1 uncultured Gammaproteobacteria bacterium
AGGCACTGATTAGTAAGGTGGTGAATAGTAAAAAATATTTCATAAATCAATTTAACTAGCTAGATGGCTCGTATTTGCCTGCTAAGTTCTCGTATTTCAATTGGGTTAGGACCCTTAAAGCGTTACTTAATTCACTATCTAATGCTTTTTTATACGAAGCTTTAGCTTGTTCTACGTTTTCTTGAGCTAGGTAAATGTCACCTTTAAGCATATCTGCTTGAGGAACAAACTTAGCGTCATTGATCGCATTCAAAGAAGAAATAGCATCTTCGTAGCTACCCGCATCAATTTGAACTTGTGCTAAACGCACATTTGCTAATGATTTAATATCATCAGTTAATGCTAATGAAACCGACTCTTTAGCACTTGCCAAAGCATCTTCTTTTGCACCTTCGCTTAAGTAAGCTTTAGTTTTAGCTAAGCTTGCTAATGCTGCATAAGGAGACTTTGCGAAATCGTTAATTAAAATTTCTGAAGTAGAAACAACATCAGCAAAACGTTTTTCTTGTAAGTGCTCTAAAACTAATGTGTACTGAAGTGAAGCTTCAGCAATTTTAGTTTTTTGGCTTTTTTGCCAAGCTTGCCAGCCGTAAAGAAGACCTAAACCAATTACGATACCCGCAATAATGGCTTTACCGTTTTCTTTCCACCACTCTTTTAGGGCAGCAACTTGTTGTTCTTCTGTTTCGTATTTACTCATAACTCGTCTCGTTATTTGTGTTCTTTAAAAAATTTGGCTAAGTATACTTGAAGATTAGCTATTTTTAAGCTTTCTTGCGGTAATTTTTCACGTAAATGCTTCACGGAAACTGTGCCAGCAGCTAACTCATCTTCACCTAAAATAAGTGCTATAGCCGCCCCGCTCTTGTCGGCTTTTTTCATCTGACTTTTAACACTACCCGCACCACAATGTGTATTAATACGTAAGCTTGGGTTATCGGCTCTTAATTGAGCACTTAATTTAAGCAACTCACCGTAACTATCTTTAGCAGTACATAGTACGTATATATCGTCGTTTGCCGGTGCTTGCCACTCTTCGTTGCTTTCCAGCATTGCTAAAATGCGCTCAAGACCCATTGCAAAGCCAACCGCACCTGTTTCAGCGCCGCCTAGCTGCTTAACTAAGGCATCAAAACGTCCGCCCGCACAAATGGTGCCTTGTGCACCTAAAGACTCGGTTACCCATTCAAAAACGGTATGGCTGTAATAGTCTAAACCGCGCACTAAACGTGGGTTAATACGATAAGCAATGCCTAAGCTATCCAAAATACTTAATACTTGCTCAAAATGCTCTCGTGAATCATCTGCAAGATAATCACTTAGCACAGGCGCATCATTTAACACGGCCTGAACTTCAGGGTTCTTGCTATCAAGAATACGCATAGGATTTCGCTCTAGGCGGTCCTGGCTGTCTTCATCTAGTTTATCTTTATGTAGCGTAAGGTATTTAACTAAGGCTTCAAGATAAGCTTCACGGTCTTCCACGGTGCCTAGCGTATTAATTTGAAGTTCAACTTGCGATTCGAAACCTAGTTTTTGCCAAAGGCTGGCTGTCATAGCTATCAATTCAGCATCAATATCGGGCGTTTTAATACCAAAGGCTTCAACACCTAATTGTATAAACTGACGGTAACGGCCTTTTTGCGGACGTTCATGACGAAACATCGGGCCTGTGTACCAAAGCTTTTGAACTTGGTTATATAACAAGCCATGTTCAATGCCGGCTCTTACGCAGCTAGCCGTGCCTTCAGGGCGCAAAGATAAACTATCACCGTTGCGGTCTTCAAAGGTGTACATTTCTTTTTGAACAATATCGGTAACATCGCCAATAGAACGTTTAAACAGTGCTGTTTTTTCAACGATAGGCATACGAATTTCGTTGTATGCATAACTCTGCATCAACTCACGTAAAATGGCTTCTAGTTTTTGCCAGGTATGAGACTGCGTGGGCAGTACATCGTGCATGCCACGAATAGTCGTGATTTTTTCACTCATAAATTAATTAAATCTGTAGAAGTTTATTTAACGATAAATCTAGCTGATTTATCAGCTTTAATATAAGACTGAAAATCAAAATTTACTTTATTAAAATGCAATTCAACAACCGATGAATCACCCAGCTTAACATTGAAAGGTGCTTTACCCTGCATAACTAAAGGGCTATCAGTAATATCTAACATATCGTAATAAAGGCGGTAACCAGTAGCATCTTTAACATCAATCCACGAAGGGTTATTAATAGAGACCACTAAACGATCTTCACCACGAGGTGATTTTTCATCTACTTCTAATTTTTCAAAGCTTTTATCTACCAATGGTGCAGCCTCGGCAGCTTCAGCGTTTACAGTAGGGTCAGCTATAACTTGAGGGCTTAAACTCAAACTCTTTTCATCTAGTGACTCTTCAGGTAAAGCTAGTATAGAAGTGCTTGATGAACCCACTTCTGAAGAACCGGTATCTAGAGTAAGTTCAATTTCAGGAAGTACGTCTGATTTTTCAGCTGAAAAATTAATCGACTTACCGTAATTTTCCCATGCCCAAAAAGCAAAAAGTGCAACCAAAAATAAAATAAAGAAAACCGTAAACCACACAAAACGTGGATCTTTATGGTTAATTTGTCTAGGCTGGTTAGAGGTAGAAGTAAGTTCAGGCTCTGAACTAACATTGCTCGATAAAAATGTATCAACATAGGGTTGAGAGTCTACACCGACCTCATGGCAGTAAGACCTAATATGCCCCAATATATATAAACGTGCCGAAAAGTCTTCGAACTTATTAGCCTCTAAAGACTCAACATTTGCCTTCGTTAAGCAAAGTGTATCGGCCATTTGCTCTAGGGTTATGCCTGACTTTAATCTTGCCGCTTTAAGTGCTGGGCCTAAATCTTCTAATTTCATGCTTTATCCTACTTATAACGCTGCATCATTTGTGCTGTTTCAGCAGCATCTGGGTATCTATTTTTTAACAAGCTGCCATATTTGGCTTCACTTGTACGCTTACCTAGTACACGGCTTAAACGTACAGCTGTCCACAAGTTACTTGGGTTTTTAGGCGCGTTAGTTTTGTAGTAACGCTCTAGGTAGCTCCAAGCCGTAGCAAATTCGTTCTTCTTCTCATTTACCAAAGACATTTGATAAAGCGCAGCAGGGTAATCTTTCTTCTGCTTCAAAGCCAATCTGAAATAGCTTTCAGCTTTGTCATAATTATCTAAAGACATCATGCAAATACCAGTATTTGAATAAGCGAACTCTGGTGTTGTATATAAAGGGTCTTTAAGCGCAGCACTAAACTTAGTTAAAGCCTCTTCTGCTTTGCCTTGAGCACATAGAAATGTACCGTAGTTATTTAATATAGTTGGATCATCAGGCGTTAAACTTAAAGCCTTATCAAAAGCTTTACG
>CAYZLE010000186.1:0-3366 GCA_964479305.1 uncultured Gammaproteobacteria bacterium
TATGGTCGCTTTCAGCATTAACGCTTCCACACCCTATTGTTAGAGTCATTGTGGCCGAAGGTTTGTATAGAGCCTGGTCGCTTATGAAGGGTCATCCTTACCATCGCGCTGATTAAATAAGCACTTCTTTTTCGAAGTGTGATGCAGCTCAAACACCTATAAATAAACTAAATGTATCATGCTGGTGCAATATAGAGATTGCTAGTGGAACTGTTATACCTAAAGTACGTCATATATTAGATAGAAGGCTGTTTTGCACCACCTAAAATGCCTGTATAAATGTTATATTTAGCTAACAAAGAAAATAATAAAAAGGTAATAGGATGAGTGTTGAGATATTAGTAAATGTTAACCCAGAAGAAAGTCGAGTAGCCTTGCTAGAAAATGGCATGCTGCAGGAGATTTGGGTTGAGCGTGCTAATCATCGCGGCATAGTGGGTAATATATACATGGGCGAGGTTGTTCGTGTAATGCCAGGTATGGAAGCTGCCTTTGTCGAAATAGGTTTAGAGCGTGCAGCATTTTTACATGTGGCAGATATGTATCAGCGCCGAGTTGAAGTTGACGGTGACCAAGATGACCGCCAGCGTGATAGTCAAAGTGATACTCCTAACGACGGTGCAAACGCGAAGCCAGAAGAACGCAAAAAAATTGATGAGCTGCTTAAAGAAGGGCAAAAAATAGTTGTACAGGTTGTTAAAGACCCACTTGGTACAAAAGGCGCACGTTTAACAGCTCAATTATCTATAGCCGCACGTTATCTTGTGGCCACTCCCAATAGCGACCATATTGGCATCTCAATTAAAATTGACCAAGAAGAAGACCGCTTACGTTTGCGCGACAAAGTAAAGAAAATAGTTGACGACAATCAACTTACCTCGGGCTTTATCGTAAGAACTATTGGTTTGCAGGCCAGTGAACAGCAACTGACTCAAGACGCCTTATATTTAAAACGTTTATGGGCTGTAGTAAGTGAGCGTATTAAAAGTGCAACAAAAGGCCAAGTACTTTATGAAGAGTTGCCTTTGCACCTTCGTACTATGCGCGACATTATTGACGAAACAATTGATAAGGTTTCAGTAGATCTAGACTCTAGCGTTGCTGAGATGAAACAGTTCGCCAAAAAATATATTCCTGAGCAATTACCTTTGCTAAATCACTACATTGCGGAACGACCAATATTTGATTTGCATAGTGTAGAAGATGAAATAGACAAAGCGACTAAGCGAAAAATTATGCTTAAGTCAGCGGGCTATCTTATTATCGATCAAACTGAAGCTATGACTACAATTGATGTTAATACCGGTGGCTTTATCGGTAGTCGTAATCTTGAAGAAACAATTTACAAAACCAATTTAGAAGCAACACAGTCTATTGCAAGGCAACTACGTTTACGTAACTTGGGTGGCATAATCATTATTGATTTTATCGACATGTTAGATGAAGAACATAAGCGCCAAGTAATTCGTGCCCTAGAAAAGAATTTAGAAAAAGATCATGCGCGTACACAAATATCAGATGTTTCAGAATTAGGCTTAGTGCAAATGACACGTAAGAGAACGCGTGAAAGCTTGGAGCATGTTCTATGCGAAACATGTAGTGTTTGCGAAGGTCGTGGAATGTTGAAAACGGCTGAAACAGTTTGTTATGAAATTTTTCGTGAAATCACTCGCGTAAACCGTTTATATCAACCAGCGAGTCTAACCGTTCTGGCCTCTCAAAAAGTTACAGACTTATTGCTAGATGAATTATCGAGTGCGCTGGCTGAATTAGAAATATCTATTACGCGCCCAATCAATTTGCAGGTTGATAGTATTTATAGCCAAGAACAATACGATGTGGTTATTGTTTAGATGGCAGTAGAAAAACCTAAAGTTAAAAAGTTTTGTAGTTGGTGTTGGCACCGCTTTGTAGTGCTTGTCGCCTCACTAATTATTACATTGGCTTTAATCTTTAGTGTTGCTCGCTTGTCACTGCCTTATCTCAATGATTGGCGAGATGAAATTGCGCAAAAAGTCAGTGAGAAAATTGGCTACGATGTAGATATAGAAAGCATCAATGTTACATGGCAAAAGCTATACCCAAGTTTACATTTTGTAAACACTGAAATTACAGACGGCACTAAACAGCTTGCCTCTGTTGGGCAGCTTGTTTTCAGTTTAGATATTATTCAATCAATTCTAAATTTAGATCTAAAATTACAAAACATTACTGCTGTTAATACGCGTTTCGATCTTGAACGCGACCAAAATAAAAAATGGATATTTAATTCGGTTCCGCTTAACCAGAAGAGTGAGCAGGACACAAAATCCATTGTTATACCTGAAGCATTAAAAGGCATTAAAATTAATGCGCTGAGAAGTCAATTCTCATTCAAAGACGCAATCAAAGGTAAAGAATACTTTTTCGATGATTTGTCTGTGAGTGTAAGCAATACTCAAGACCGTTATCAATTATATATATCAAACAAATTATCATCGATACTGGGCAATAATTTTGATATAGGTATAGATATTACAGGAGACCTCAATCAACCGAAGTCACTTGTAGGAAAAACCTATATGAATGTGAATGGTGCAGATTTGTCAGAGTTAACTCACTGGCTCGAAGGTATTAGCTGGATTAAATCAGGAACTCTACATGGTTCTGTTTGGTTCGATTTTAGCAATGATACCCAAGATGTTTATGTTGACCTGCAAGGTGAAAATGTAAAGCTAGATGCGGAAAAAGTAAAAGAGAAAAACTTACAAAACTTAAACGGTGAATTTAATCGTCTTGAGCTTAAGGGTCAGCTTAAGAAAGAGGATAAAGATTTCACGGTATTTTTCCCGAGTATCAAAATAATAGATGATGCTTCGGAGTCTGATAAGTCTTTCGCTGATGACTTGCTGCTAAGCGTAAGCGAAACTGAAGAGGGCGATAAAAAATTCATCGCATCATATGATGAAGTTTCATTAGAGGTAATGTCTAAGATTTTCTCTCTTATGCCAGATTCGGAGTTTAAGAAAAATCTAAAAGGCGTGTCCTTATTAGGCTCTATTAAAGATGGTTTTATTCGATGTGGCGGTGTTGCTGATAAGCAAGATGCTTCTGAAGCATTAGTAGAGGCCGGCGCTGTTAGTTGCGAAGGTAAAAGCCAATTCGAGAAATTTGATTACATAGACAAAGAAACCGATGTCAATCTTACCGGCTTTAGCGGTAATATTTTTTATCGAAGTAATCAGCTGTTCACACATTTCAATAGTGAAAACTTAATTGTAAATATTCCTTCGGTATTCATAGCGCCTTTAAATTTAGATTCTTTTTCAGCCATCTCATGGTTAGACCTTCAAAGTGGTTCTTTACTATTAAGGAATGCTTCGGGCA
>CAYZLE010000187.1:0-3336 GCA_964479305.1 uncultured Gammaproteobacteria bacterium
CTCCAATTCCAGCTGGCGAAAGCAGTGCTCAGAAACCGCTTGCTGATTCTAATAATCCGCAATTAGAACTAGAGCTATATGACAAAGCATTTACGCTTTTAAAAGAAAACAGATACAAAGATTCAATTGATGCCTTTAGTAAATTTACTAAAGATTATCCAAAAAGTGTATATGCGGCTAACGCTCAATACTGGTTAGGTAAATTATATTACGTGACTAAAAAGTTTGATGTGGCGGTTGTAGAGTTGAATAAGGTAATTTCTAATTTTCCCGGTTCAGCTAAAGAGGCCGATGCCTATTTAAATTTAGGTTACGCTTATTATGAAAAGAAAGACTGGACGAATGCTAAATCTTCATTAGAGACAGTGACTAAAAACTTCCCAAATTCAGCGGCTGCAGAGCCTGCGCAAAAACGCCTACAAATTCTTAAAACTTCAGGCAAGTAGTTTATATCATGCCAAAAAGCATTCCAATTGAAGTGGAGGCGCCTGATGCTGCCTCACCTAAATCAAATCGCCTTAAACTAACAGAAATATTTTATTCGCTACAAGGTGAGTCAAATACCAGTGGCTGGCCAACTATATTCATTCGTTTAACGGGTTGCCCTTTGCGTTGTCAGTATTGCGATACGGCCTATGCATTCACCGGTGGTGAATGGTTTAGCCAAGACGAAGTCATTGAAGAACTTAAACAATACAAAACGCCTTATATAACAGTAACAGGCGGTGAACCGCTTGCTCAGAAGGCCTCAATTAGCCTTATGAACCGCTTGTGTGATGAAGGCTATAAAGTCTCACTAGAAACCAGCGGTGCGTATACAGTGGCTAATGTCGATAGTAGGGTAGTTAAAGTTGTCGACTTGAAAACGCCAGACTCTGAAGAGTCGCATAGGAATGACTATAATAATATTGACTTACTTAGCCCTGAAGACCAAGTAAAGTTTGTTATTTGTAGCCGTGGTGATTATGACTGGGCTGTAGAAACAATGAAAAAATATGCCTTAAATGAAAAATGCACTGTTCTATTTTCACCATCTAAGAGTGAAGTAGATGCTACACAACTTGCTGACTGGATATTAGAAGATCAGTTACCAGTTCGTTATCAAGTGCAGTTACACAAAATTTTATGGGGTGATAAAGAAGGTGTCTAAGTCGCAAAATAAACCTAAAGCAGTCGTGTTGGTATCAGGTGGTTTAGACTCTGCAACAGTATGTGCTATCGCTCGTCAGCAAGGCTACGACATATATGCGATTAGCTTTAACTATGGGCAGAGACACTTGTCTGAAATAACCGCCTCAAAACGCGTAGCAGCGCTTTTTAATGCCAAAGACCATCGCGTTATGGAAATTAATTTAGGCCAGCTAGGCGGCTCTGCATTAACAGATGAGGGTATAGATGTACCTGTGACACCTACTGAAGGTATACCCGTTACTTATGTGCCCGCACGCAACACAGTTTTCTTATCTTTTGCTTTGGCTTATGCCGAAGTAGTAGGGGCAAGCGACATATTTATTGGCGTAAATTCAGTTGATTATTCTGGTTATCCGGATTGCCGCATTGAATATATTAAAGCTTTCGAAAATATGGCAAATTTGGCAACAAAAAGTGCTATTGAAGGTGAAAAAGTCACTATTCATACGCCTTTACTGACAATGAGTAAGGCCGATATTGTTACTGAAGGCACTAAACTCGGTGTTGATTATTCAATAACGGTGTCATGTTATTCGGCGGATGAAGAAGGTTTGGCTTGCGGCGTTTGCGACTCTTGCCGTCTAAGAAGCCAAGGTTTTTCAGAAGCTAACTTGACCGACCCAACACGCTATATAAAATAGAATTTTTTTATAAAAAATACTTGTCGAATTTTAAATTTCGCTGTATAGTTCGCCCTCTTTCGTTGCAGAGCAATCTGAAACGTCACGAGAATGGGCCGTTAGCTCAGCTGGTAGAGCAGTTGGCTTTTAACCAATTGGTCGCTGGTTCGAATCCAGCACGGCCCACCATTATTTAAAACTAAAAAGGCTCCGCTTGCGGAGCCTTTTTAGTTTTAGCTTCATGAACCGTGCTTGATGAGGGCGGAGTTCGATTAAGTGCGAAAGCACTTAACAACGCTGAAGCGTAGCGAAAGCGCCTCGTAGAGGTGAAAACGCCAGAGGCAATGGCGTTTTTATTAATCCAGCACGGCCCACCATTCTTCTTAAAAACCTGCTTCTAGCAGGTTTTTTTATGCCTTAAATTTATCATTCTTGCTCATGGCATTTCAGGCATAAAAAAAGCAATGCTAGAGCATTGCTTTTTAATGTAGTTATATTCAATAGTTAGTCGGCAAAAAACTGTTCTATTTCATCTCTCTGTTTCATAGCATCTTTATAACCAAGTTTAATCAGTTCATGGCAATAGGCTTTTTCAAATAAAAGATAAGATAATAAAATTGAATCTTTCTCAGCGCGTTTTTTCTTTGGCTTAAAAACAAAACGAAGTGATCTAGCCAATAGCTTTTGATGTTTACTCGCAATCGCTTCTAGTGCTTCACTGGGTTCAATAACTAATAAGTCAATTTCCTTTAAATTATGCTCAGCTTGTTTAGATTTCGGTATCAAGCCTGCCATTTTATTAATGCGCTTTACTTGCTCAATATCACTATCCCAGCTATCAATAAATACACTGTTAAGCATATGCCCAGCGCTTTGCCCAACATTAGGTCGTGTGGAGATTGGCTGCTGCTTCTTATCTGTTTCGTTACCTTTTACACCAATAACCATTATGCGGTCAGCTCCCAGGTGGAGAGCAGGGCTTAGTGGGGCAACTTGCCTTACAGCACCATCACAATAGTAGTGTTCATTAACTTTTTGTGAAGGGAATACTAGCGGAATAGCTGAAGATGCTAGTAAATGATCTATCGTAATATTCTCTGCTTCACCACGTCGTCCAGGACGCTCCCACTCTTTAAGTGAGCTATGACCCTGGAAGAAGCTAACAGACTGCCCAGTACCGAACTCAGAGGCCGATATGCTAAGAGCAGTGAGTGTCTTGTTGTCGATAGCTTTTTGTATATTATCTAAAGCAATAACGTCGCTTAGCAGTTGTCTTAAAGGACTGTTATCCAAAAGAGAACTTTGAGGTTTATTGTTTCCTAAAAACTTTAAAAAACCAGTCATTCTCCAGATGTTTAAAAGAATATTGCTGATTTTGGCAGAGTAGATTTTTTCGCTAGTGAAATTACGCCAAACATGGGCCATGCCGGTTGCGGCATAACGAAACGAATCAGCACGGCTTGCAAGAACGGCAGCGTTAATAGCTCCTGCAGATGTTCCTGAGATAATATCAAAAGGATTTTTT
>CAYZLE010000188.1:0-3327 GCA_964479305.1 uncultured Gammaproteobacteria bacterium
TCTTGCGCGCAATGCACTGCCTCATTGGCTAACTCACTCACATGACGACAAGTTACATCTGGACTATCTAAGTTCAAGATATCTCGTGCGGCAATAATTGTCATTTGCTGCATGCGCCACAGTCGAATATCGCGCATAAACGTAGCCAAATCATTTACTGGATCGTTTGCTGGCTCAGTTAATCCAGAAAGCTCAAAATGCTGAAGATTGTTAGCGAAGAAGGACTGACACCACTCAGGATGTGCTTGCCATTGACTGGCTACAAAAGGGCTGCAAAAAAGTATTTTTTCAAGCTGAGTTGTATATTCAGACTTAATTAATGGAGCTAAAGTCTGTAGACTAAATGAATCTGTAGTTTTCACAAATAAACCTAAATATTTAACGCCTTTTCTTGTTCTTTTTAACCAGAAAACAAGGCTTAAAACCGACCTTAACACTTAGCAAAATGCTTAACAAGTAGGCAATTTAGGGAACTAATACACAAATTAACACTCTTAAGTAGCAAGTAATAGAAATACGTCCTGTTTATGCTAAAATAGGGCTATATGCCTTATATAGGCATAGCATTTAGGAGATATACAATATGACAACAGCTTTAGCTCACAACTACGATCATTCGCCAATTGCCCTCTCAAACGAGACAGTTGATGCGTACATGACTCAAGTCAGTGCTATCCCTGTGATCAGCAAAGAACAAGAGCAGTCTTTAGCGATACATTTAAGCGAGACTGGTGACATTGATGCTGCGCGTCAACTTGTTATATCTCACCTACGTTTCGTAGCGCATATTGCTCGCGGTTATAATGGCTATGGCCTACCGCTTTCAGACCTTATTCAAGAAGGCAACATTGGCCTAATGAAAGCTGTTAAACGCTTCGATGCTAATGTAGGTGTACGCCTAGTATCATTTGCCGTTCACTGGATTCGTGCTGAAATTCATGAGTTTATTTTAAAGAACTGGCGCATTGTTAAAGTAGCGACTACTAAAGCTCAGCGTAAGTTGTTCTTTAAATTACGTAGCGCAAAGAAATCTATTGCTTGGTTAAACCAAGCAGAAGTTGAAACTGTTGCTAAAGACCTAGGTGTTGATAGCAAAACCGTTGTAGAAATGGAATCACGCTTAAGCGGCCACGATATCGCTTTTGACCGCGACCATGACGACGACGATGACAGTGCATTTGCTCCAGCGGCTTATTTAGAATCTAATACTGACGACCCAGCAACAACGGCTGAAAAGAACGATTGGAACGGCCAAAACCTAGATGCAATGTATGCAGCTCTAAACACTTTAGATGAGCGCAGCAGAGATATTCTTCAAAAACGTTGGTTAAACGACAAAGATGATAAAGCCACTTTGCATGACTTGGCTGACATCTACAGCGTATCTGCTGAGCGCATCAGACAACTTGAAAACAACGCTATCGCTAAACTTCGCAAGGCATTAATTAGCTGATCCTAGAAAATAAAAATAAACCACGTAGGACAAGGAAATGCCCCAAGAGCTATATGACGTTATATATCATAACGTAAAAAAAACGAAATATAACATCGAAGAAATGGTGCCAAAGTTAGTCATTGCTCTTAAGGTCAGCGAGCATATTGCTAAACTAATTTTAGAATGCGACAGACCCGCTCCAATTAAAAAAAACACCAATATCGAAACAGCTCTTAGAATTTGGAATGTAATGAACTCGCTGAATTTACAATGCCGAATCACCATAGCATCTAAAAAAGGTGAGCTATACAAGCGTCGCAAGGGTGAACGCCGCCTGGCCAACAACGACCGTCGCGCCGTACCTCGAGGCAAAGCCTTATACTTTGACCGACGCAGAAAAGACCGCCGCTCGGCAAGACCCAAAACCTAAATTCTTAAGCCGCTAAACAGCCGCCACACCAAATTTATCACTACATACAAAAAAGCCGCGCTAATTTTAACTAGCGCGGCTTTTTAAATATACAAAGCTATTATCAGGTACCAAATGGCACCCGACAATTAGCAATGTCAATTTACATCATACCTGGCATGCCACCCATACCACCGCCCATGCCGCCCATATCAGGCATTGCAGGAGCATCTTCTTTAGGTACATCAGTAACCATAACTTCTGTTGTAATCATTAAGCTAGCAACTGAAGCCGCATTTTGTAATGCGCTACGTGTTACTTTAGTTGGGTCAAGAATACCTGCTTTAATCATATCAACGTATTCGCCAGTAGCTGCGTTATAACCTGCGTTACCTTTACCCGCTTGTACTTTAGATAGAACAACCGAAGCTTCATCACCCGCATTTTCAACGATTTGACGTAAAGGCTCTTCCATAGCACGAAGTGCAATCGCAATACCAACATCTTGGTCAGCGTTGTCGCCTTTAAGGCCTTCAACTGCAGCACGAGCACGAACAAGAGCAACACCACCACCAGGTACAACACCTTCTTCTACAGCAGCACGTGTTGCATGTAATGCATCTTCAACACGGTCTTTCTTCTCTTTCATTTCTACTTCAGTAGCTGCGCCAACTTTAATTACCGCAACACCGCCAGCTAGTTTAGCTACACGCTCTTGCATTTTTTCTTTATCGTAATCAGATGTTGATTCTTCCATTTGCTTACGAATTTGCTCAACACGCGCTTTAATTGTTTTTGCTTTACCAGCGCCATCAACCACTACTGTGTTTTCTTTCGTAATCGTAATACGCTTAGCAGAACCTAGGTCATCTAAAGTTACTTTCTCTAAAGATAAACCAACTTCTTCTGAAACTACTGTACCGCCAGTTAAAATAGCTAAGTCTTCAAGCATCGCTTTACGACGATCACCAAAACCAGGCGCTTTAACAGCTGATACCTTAACGATACCGCGAATGTTATTAACTACTAGAGTTGCTAGCGCTTCGCCATCAACATCTTCAGCAATAATTAATAGTGGACGACCCGCTTTCGCAACGCTTTCTAGTACCGGAAGCAAATCGCGGATGTTTGAAATTTTCTTATCGAATAAAAGAATAAGTGGGCTTTCTAATTCTGCAGACATGTTTTCTTGGTTTGTGCAGAAGTAAGGAGAAAGGTAACCACGATCAAACTGCATACCTTCAACAACGTCTAGCTCATTTTCTAAAGCCGAACCTTCTTCAACAGTAATAACACCTTCTTTGCCAACCTTGTCCATTGCTTCAGCAATAATCTCGCCTACGCTTTCATCAGAGTTTGCAGAGATAGTACCTACTTGCGCGATAGCCTTGCTTGTTTTACAAGCTGTAGACTGCTTTTTAAGTTGCTCAACGGCAACAGCAACAGCCTTATCAATACCACGTTTAAGATCCATTGGGTTCAT
>CAYZLE010000189.1:0-3315 GCA_964479305.1 uncultured Gammaproteobacteria bacterium
GTATTACCACGCATGATGAAGATTTGCAGAAAGGCTTGGTAGTTTCGAATAAAACGGAGCGTGTAGCAAACTATATAACAGGCTTAAGTAAAGAGATTCGAGTGATAGCTAACTCGTGCGGTGTTACTCAACCTAGAGACTTAAAACGACGTCATGCACGCATTGTCGTAGGGCCATATAAGTCTAAGACTTTGGCTGAATTATTCCCTGAGCCGAGAAAATAAGGTGTCGAAGCTAAAGTTAGTATTTACTGCGGTTTTATTTATTCTTGTTTTTTACTTCGCAGGTTTATTTGATCCAGCAAAACGAATTCAGTTAATTGAAACGTTTAGCAACCCTAATTGGTTTTGGCTAATTATATCGATAGTTGTCAGTATATTATTAACTTTATTAAGTGCTTTTAAATGGTGGTGCTTAATTAAGAGTGCAGATTTAAAAGTCAGTTTTTTTAGAACATGGGGCTACTACATGGTTGGTATGCTTTATAACTTATTTCTACCAACAAGTGTCGGTGGTGATGCAGTACGTTCATATTCATTAGGTAAATACACAGATAATCAAGTTGATTCCTTAGCTTCAGTATTTGTTGAGCGCTATACAGGTTTGCTCTTACTATTGTTGTTCTCAGTGATAGCTTTAATACTAAACCTATCAATTTTTAATCATATTTTTATCACCATCAGCCTTGGCGGTTTTTGTTTGGTTTTAGCTGTTATTGGTTATCTAGCATTTTTTCCTTCAGCATTACGTTTAGTGAATAAACTCTTTTCTAATAAAGTTAACTTTTTAGATAAAGTATTGGGCAAGATAGGTAAATTTAGTGAAGCGGTGATCAGTTATAAAGAACGTAAACACGCTATATCTATTGCATTTTTGAACTCATTCCTTTTTTACCTTGTAGCAATTGTAAATGTTTACGTCACAGCAAGAGTATTCTCATCGGATATTAGCTTTACCAGCATCGTTTTGGCCACTCCAATTATTATGCTCTTAATGAATATACCGCTTTCCATTGGCAACTACGGAGTCATGGAATTTTCTTATGTATTGGTTTTTGAATTATTAGGTTTAGGTGTTGCTGTAGGTGCTTCAACGGCAATATTAATGCGTTTAAAAACGTTTTTAGATGGTTTGATTGGTGTTGGATTTGTGCAAAAAATGCAAGGATCTATTTTTATTAAATAGGCAGTAAAAATACTGTCAACATTACCAAATTTTAGGTTGAGCTTATGCAATTAAACCGCTATTGTTTGCTAGCAATTGACTTATACAAATGACACATGAAGAAACTTACTTTAATTATATTATTCCTTACCGCTTTTTCTTTTAATAGTAAGGTTTTTGCTGGATTCCCTGACGATTTGTCGGACGTAAAATTTGTTCATCAGAACATTTCTTCATGGCCTGTAACTAGCAATCTAGAAGTTATAGTGAGCGGTAGTAGTCTTACCCTTGAATACGATAAGAAGAATGTTTGGCCAAATAGATCAAACTCATTATGTCAGGGCTGTAATGCTAACCCTTGGGTTATCGCAAAGTTCGGTGATCAATGGTGGGCTGGTACTTATGAGTGGTTTCGAACAGGTCAAACAACTAAAGATTGGACAAAGGTTCTTGAAGGTGGTCATATTAAAGGCGGGCCTTTTGGATATAGTAGAAGTACTTGGCAGCCTAAAAATGGTGAGATTTATGGATTCATGGTAAGTGGTTTTGCAAGATTTCCATCGTCTACGGTTCCGTTTAATGCTCAAGAACGTACTAATATTCAACTTTATAAATGGGGTGTTGGTCCAATTACAAACCCTGAGCCTCCAAAGCCTCCAGTTGAAGAAACTAAGCCAGTGATCATTCCTCAGGTGGATTTGTTATTGAATTAAGAAGAGCTTAAAATTAAATAAAAAAGGGAGTATTTACTCCCTTTTTTATTGTCTAATATTTATTAAATTAGAGAGAAAGTATATGTTTCAGGATTTATATCGTTTATTTAGTAAAATAATTTCTTTATTAATTATTTTCATATCTATTGTTTTATCTTCAAATGCAGCTAATGCTGGCTTTCCTGATGATTTATCAGATGTGAACTTTGTTCATCAAAATATATCTAGTTGGCCAGTGACTAGCCAATTAGATGTGAGTATTAATAGTAGTACCATCACTTTAGATTACGACAAAAAGAATACATGGCCTAACCGAACGGTTCCAAACCTCTGTTCCGGCTGTAATGCTAATCCTTGGGTTGTTGTTAACTTTGATGGTCAATGGTGGGCCGCTACTTTTGAATGGTTTAGATTCGGACAAACGACTAAGCCAATAAGTGTATTACATGGTGATCATATTAAAGGTGGACCTTTTGGGTTTACATGGCAACCGAGAGTAGGTGAAACCTATGGGTTTATGGTGAGTGGATTTGCTCGATTCCCTCCAAGCGTAGCGCCATATAATGCTCAAGAACGAACGAATATTCAATTGTATAAATGGGGTGTCGGTCCAGTTGATAAAATTGGCCCAATTACGCCACCACCTCCGCCTCCTTTGAATTCGTATACATTCACAGGGGAAGTATCGGGTACTGTATCTGCCGAATTGGCAGGCTTTCTTGTGACCGACGATTTTGAGGAAGATATTACTTTAGTTGTCGAAAAAGATAGAACCCTTACTCTCACTATTGAAGGTGAGTCATCGACCACTACTATTAATAAAAGTGGGAGATTTAATTTGACTGTTAATCATGAATTTGAAGAATTATCGAATTGTGTAGTTCCTTTCTTATTTGAAGGTGAGATTAAAGGTAAGAATGCAACTGGAACAGTCACTGCAAGCAAATTGTGCTCAGGTAGTAGGGTGTCTTTAGATGCAACATTTTCGACTACTTCTCCTGTGGAGCCGGTATTTGAAGATAACTTTTCGCCAAATTTTTTGAGCCCAATTAATCTACTTCTATTGGATTAAGTCCTTTAGTTCCTTTAGTTCCTTTAGTTCCTTTAGTTCCTTTAGTTCCTTTAGTTCCTATTGGTTCCTATTGGTTCCTATTGGTTCCTATTGGTTCCTATTGGTTCTAGAGGTAGTGTAAATATTCTGCTTTAATAAAAAAGTACAGGTGATACTAACTAGTATCACCTGTATGTTTATTTTGTAAGCTTAAGCAGCTTGTTTCTCTTGAGTGAGAGCCTTGTCTTGTTGGCTATTCAGCACAATTTTCTTCGGCTTCATCGCTTCAGGAATTTCTTTTACTAACTCAACAGTTAGCAGGCCATCTTCCAACTTCGCCCCTGTCACCTCAACATGATCAGCCAAGTTGAACTTACGTTCAAAAGA
>CAYZLE010000190.1:0-2577 GCA_964479305.1 uncultured Gammaproteobacteria bacterium
TTAGTCATTGCTAGTTGTTGTAGGCAAACTGGGTTTGGCCAACTAAGTCTAGTTGTGCCACTAAGTCGGCAGTGTCATTAATAAAGTCTGACAAATACTTTTTAGGAATCGGTTTTACACTAGGGTGTTTCACTGTTAGCGGATTTCGGTGTGTACCATTTACGCGAAACTCATAATGTAAATGTGGCCCTGTTGCTAAACCAGACATGCCTATATAGCCAATAACTTGGCCTTGCTTAACACGGTTGCCTTGACCAGAGCCGCGAGCATATTTAGACATGTGTGCATAAAGGGTAGTGTAAGTAGAGCCATGCTTAATTATAACGGTATTGCCATAGCCGCCTTTTACGCCACGGAAAATAACTTTGCCATTACCTACCGAACGAATTGGCGTACCAGTAGCTGCCGCGTAGTCAACGCCTTTGTGCGCCCGTATTTTATTTAGAATAGGGTGCTTACGTTTTAAATTAAACTTAGATGAAATTCGAGCAAAGTCTACAGGGTTGCGAATAAAGGCTTTGCGTAAACTTTTTCCGTCTGGTGAAAAGTAGTCTGTTCGGCCATCGGGTAGGGTGTAACGAATAGCTCTATAAGTCTCGCCGTTGTTTTTAAATTCGGCTGCTAGAATATTGCCTTCTGCTTTTGAGCCTTTTATTGGAATGCCGTTGCGTGAACGTTCTTCGTAAATAATACTAAAACTATCACCGCTACGAATGTCTTGTACAAAATCAATATCCCAACCAAAAATGCCGGCTAGCTCCATCGTTAGACGATCACTAATGCCCGCTTTCATACTCGCTAGGAATAAAGATTCAGAAATAGTAGCTTGCGCGTAAGTGGTTTGTATTTCGTAAGGTTTTTCTACTGTTTTAATTGCAAAAAGTGAGCCCGTAGTATCAGGAGTTTTTTGGCGGCTAAGACTTAGCATTTGAGTATCTGTAATGTCGTATTGCAATGATTTAAGTTTGCCATCTACCGAGGTGGTTGCGCGAATAATTTGCCCTGGGAAAATTCTTGTTAAAGCTGAGGCCTTATCATTGTTCGTCATTAAGTTGTGTACTTCAGATGGCGAGACGCCATGGCGCTGAGCTATTGCTGCAAAACTGTCTCCAGACTTAACCGTCCACTCTTGCCAGTTCACCTTGTCATCAGGCTGGCTGCTTGTCGACTTTGGAGTTTTGCTTTTATCAGTATTGCTTAATAGGTTTTGAGCACGTAGCTTTTGTTTAATCAGTTCTTGTTCGCTAATTGGGAGTTCAAGCGGAAAAGCAGACCAGTTGCCTTTGATGTGAGTAATGGGCTTATCTTGCGGGCTGCTAATGGGTGCAGTCTTGGATTCAGTGCCATCTACAAGGGCAGGTTCTGATGGCTTGCTACCACCCCAGTTTACAATGACTAAAACTAAAGCTAAGCAACTAACTAAAGCAGCGGTATTGGCTTGCCAGTTAGCTTTATAAAACGAAATGCCCGATTTTAATAAGGCTAAGGTCTTAGTTATAAATGTGGTTATAAATGTGCCTAGCCCAGAAACAAAGTTAGAGCCGTAAGATTTTTGGCGTGCAGAAGACTGGCGTGTACGTTTAGCAGGCGCCTTATCTTTAAAATCTGGTCTCATTTTTGGGTATTCCTAGTTTGTTCTATATATATGTGCACAATCATTGCCGATAGTTCTAAATAAGTATTCAAGAAATGGCAAAAATCGGTAAAAATCTCTATTTAAGTCAATAATTTACCTTAATTTTAGATAAAATACACCAAATATAATATTTGGGTGCTAGTTTAACGGCTTTCATAACCCAAATCATCAACAAATTATCCAACAAGGTGACAAGAATGGCGCTGACTGCTAGTAAAGAGTCTCTACAAGAATTAATGCGTGGCTGTGAAGAAGTTTTACGTGAAGAAGAACTAGTTGAGAAGCTAAAAAAGGGTAAGCCTCTACGCGTTAAGGCAGGTTTTGACCCTACTGCACCAGACCTACACCTTGGTCACACTGTATTAATTAACAAGCTGCGCCAATTTCAAGATCAAGGCCATCATGTTATGTTTTTAATTGGTGACTTCACTGGTTTAATTGGTGATCCGACCGGTAAAAATGTTACGCGTAAACCTTTAACGGCAGAGCAAATTGCTGAAAATGCTGAAACCTACAAAGAACAGGTGTTTAAAATATTAGACCCTGAGAAAACCGAAGTGTGCTTTAACTCAACTTGGTTTAACGAAATGGGTGCGGCAGGCATGATTAAGTTGGCATCTCGCCACACAGTTGCCCGCATGTTGGAACGTGATGACTTTAAAAAACGTTATGCGAATAACCAGCCTATTGCAGTGCATGAATTTTTATATCCACTGGTCCAAGGCTATGACTCAGTTGCTATGAAAGCAGATGTTGAACTTGGTGGTACTGATCAGAAGTTTAATTTATTAGTAGGTCGCGAATTACAAAAAGAAGACGGTATGTCGCCACAGGTTGTGATGATGGTGCCTATTTTAGAAGGTTTAGACGGCGTACAGAAAATGTCTAAATCATTAAATAATTATATTGCTATTCAAGATACTCCAACTGAAATTTTTGGG
>CAYZLE010000190.1:2587-3296 GCA_964479305.1 uncultured Gammaproteobacteria bacterium
GTGTAAGTGATTCACCAACTGAGATGTTCGGTAAAATTATGTCTATCTCAGACGAGCTAATGTGGCGTTACTTTGAGTTACTAAGCTTTAAACCATTAAGCCAAATTGCTGAGTTTAAGCAGCAAGTAGAATCAGGTACGAATCCGCGTGATATTAAGTTTGAACTAGCTAAAGAAATTATTGCTCGTTTTCATGATCAAAAGGCTGCTGATGATGCATTAGCAGAATTTATTGCACGCTTTCAGAAAGGCGCAATGCCTGATGATATTGAAGAAAAAACAATCGAAACAAATGATGGTTCTCTGCCGATTGGTAACTTATTAAAAGAAGCGGGATTGGTGGCGAGCACATCTGAAGCAATGCGAATGATTAAGCAGGGCGCAGTTAAAATTGATGGTGAAAAAGTAGAAGACAGTAAGCTGACTTTGTCGGCAGGTGAAGAAAAAATTTACCAAGTAGGTAAACGCAAGTTTGCAAAAGTACTACTTAAATAACAAGTTGTAGAAACTAAAATATGAATTACTCTATTGGTGTAATAGTTTTGGTAGTGGTTTGCTTGCTGCTTTTAATGCTGGTGGCCTTTAAGCATGGTAAGCGCACCTTTATTAAGCGCAAACTTTCACATATTGCTATTGATTCACTTAAAGATGTTGAGCTAACAGATGCCGTGGGTGACAGTATTGTTGTTGACTATTTATTGCTACAACCT
>CAYZLE010000191.1:0-3275 GCA_964479305.1 uncultured Gammaproteobacteria bacterium
TCAAACACTTTGATTTGCGCACGCAAACATTAAACCTACAACACAAACTTCAGCAGTCACCTATAAAAGGCTTACAGGGCTCACGTACCAACTTATTGCCACACCAAGTTTATATTGCTAAAGAAGTGGCTGAACGTCATGCACCGCGCGTATTGCTTGCTGATGAAGTAGGTTTAGGTAAAACCATTGAAGCAGGCATGATACTGCACCACCAAATTCATACGGGCCAAGTTTCGCGTGTTTTAATATTAGTACCCGACAGCCTAGTACACCAATGGCTTGTTGAAATGCTGCGTCGTTTCAATTTACATTTTTCAATCTACGATGCCGAACGTTTTTACGCTAGCCGAAGCCAAGAAGTTTTAGACGACGGCTTAGATGATTTATTCGAAGAAAAACTTGCAGACCAAAATGCAAACGCTAACCCTTTCGAAAATGAACAACTTATATTATGCCCACTAAGTTTATTAACTGAGCATGACGATATTTTTGAACAAGCACTTGCCACAGATTGGGACATGCTAATCGTTGATGAAGCTCATCACTTAAAATGGTCAGAACAAGACACAAACAATACTTACGGCCGTGTTGAGCAGCTAACTAAAGTTAGCCAAGGCGTTTTACTACTCACCGCCACACCCGAACAGCTTGGCATTGAAAGTCACTTTGCCCGCCTACGCTTACTTGATCCAGCACGCTTCCATGATATTGAAGCATTTAAAAAAGAACAAAAAGAATACGAAGGCCTAAACGAATTAGTTGACGGCATTCACAACAAGTCGCTGACTAAACAGCAAGAAGAGAAATTAAAAAGCTATCTAGGTGATGACTACAACAAAGATAGCGATGCTGAAGCCACAATTGCAGCCCTATTGGACCGTCACGGTACAGGCCGTGTTTTATTTAGAAATACACGCGCTGCTGTAAAAGGTTTTCCACAGCGTATTGCCAAGCCTTATGAACTAGATGCTGGTGATTACCTTCAGCAAAACAGCGAAGCCTTAAGCGACGATAAGGACATTAAATCTAAGTTATACCCTGAAGCTAATGCAGACGCATGGCTAGATAATGACCCGCGTATTGATTGGTTAATTGAATTTTTAAAAGCGCAGAAGAATGACAAAATTTTATTAATCTGTCATCACGCCGATACCGCTATTGCCTTAGACAAACACCTTAACCTTCGTGCGGGCATTCGCAGCGCATCTTTCTACGATGGTTTAAGTATTATTGAACGCGACCGTGCAGCCGCCTACTTTGCAGAAGGTAGCCTTGAGGAAGAGTTAGATAGTGGCCTTGGCGCACAAGTTTTAATTTGTTCGGAAATTGGCAGCGAGGGCAGAAACTTTCAGTTTGCTCACCACCTAGTATTGTTCGACTTACCGCACAACCCCGATTTATTAGAGCAACGTATAGGACGCCTTGACCGTATTGGGCAACAACATGATATACAAATTCACATTCCTTACATCGCCAACAGCGCACAAGAAACTTTATTTTCTATTTATCATGAAGGCATGCAAATTTTCGAACGAAGCTGCGCATGCGCCTATGCGGTGTATTCGCACTTTGGTAAGCAAATTAATCAAGCCTTATTAAAAAGCCAACACTCAGATAAATTAATTAGTGAAATTTACGACTACACCAACGAGCAACTTGATGCTTTAAAACACGGCCGTGATCGCTTGCTGGAATTAAACTCTTGCAAGCCTGAAGTCGCTAATGAATTAATTGACCAAATTGATGAAATAGAAGACAGTTTTGAACTTAACAATTTTATGGACACCGTTTTCGACCAGTACGCTGTAGAAACCGAACACCATTCAGACGACACTTTAATACTTCGCCCTAGCGAACATATGCAAGGCGCATTCCCGGGCCTAAATACAGAAGACGGAACAACCGTCACCTTCTCTCGTGAGAAAGCATTAAGCCGTGAAGACATGCAATTTCTAAGTTGGGAACACCCAATGGTGAGCGAATGCATAGAAATGATTTTAAACGAACAAAAAGGCAATACTGCAATGGCAGGCATGGCGCTAAAGAACCTGCCTAAAGGCATGTTCTTACTTGAATGCTATTACACCATTAACGCCGTTTCACCAAAATCACTACAGCTAGAGCGTTATTTACCACTTAGCCCTTTTAGGTTAGTTATTGGTAGCGACAATAAAAATTACAGCCAAGTGCTAGGCACTGAAAAACTTGCGGGCTTAATTTCAAAGCTACCTCGCAACATGTGCATACAAATAGCTGAACAGTTACGCCCTACTATTATCCAGTTATTAGAAAAAGCGGACAAAGCTGTTTTATCACAAAGCAAAACTATAAAAGATACAGCGCAAACAAGTATGCAGAAACATTTAGGTGAAGAGCTTACTCGCCTACAAGCGCTGCAGAAACATAATCCAAGCGTGCGCCAATCTGAAATTGACTTTATTAAGGACAAAATTCAAGCCTGTGAAAAGCACATCTCGCATGCTGATTACCAATTACAATCTATACGCGTTATTATTAATAATTATTAGGAGCTCTTATGCTAGACGTAAATGAATACTTTGATGGCAAAGTAAAATCTATTGGCTTTCAAACAGCCACACTACCTGCAACTGTTGGCGTAATGGCAATTGGCGAATACGAGTTTGATACAAGCAAAAAAGAAGTTGTTACAGTGGTTAGCGGCGAGCTTGTTGTGAAACTGCCAAACAGTTCTGACTGGGTAAGCTTCAAACAAGGCGACCACTTTACGGTTGCTGCAAACCAAGTATTCCACCTTAAAGTGAATATTGAAACCGCATACTTATGCACGTATGAATAAGTAATGAGTGCGCATCCTTTTTCTTTCCTAAGCCCTGAACTCATCATTGATGCAGTTGAGGCCTTAGGCTACGAAAGCGATGCGCGTTTATTAGCACTTAACAGCTACGAGAACCGCGTATACCGCGTAGGCATAGAAGACGCCCCTCCTGTTATAGTGAAGTTCTACCGCCCACAGCGTTGGACTGACGAACAAATACAAGAAGAACATGAGTTCACCACCGAACTCGCGGAACAAGAACTTTCTGTTGTTGCGCCCATAAGCATTGAAGGCAAAAGCCTTTTCTTTTTTGAAAATAACGGCATTCAATTTCGTTACGCTATTTTTGCAACTCAAGGCGGACATGCACCAGAACTCACTAACGACGACAACTTAATTGTTCTCGGGCGATTTTTAGGCCGTCTACATCGTATAGGGCAGCAAAAGCCTTTCAGCTCGCGCCCATCTATTACACTTG
>CAYZLE010000192.1:0-3226 GCA_964479305.1 uncultured Gammaproteobacteria bacterium
GCGTAAGCGTGATCGCTTCAGACACTCAGACATACGACTGTGTATTCATTGCTTGTCATAGCGATCAAGCGCTTGCAATAATAGACAAACCTAGCGACATAGAAAACGACATTTTAGGCGACATTCCTTACAAAAAGAATACTGCCATTTTGCATACAGACTCATCGCTAATGCCAAAACACAAACGTGCATGGTCTGCATGGAATTATCATCTTCCAGAAAAAAGCACGGACCATGTGGCACTGACCTACCACATGAATACTTTGCAGCCGCTTAATTGTATGGAAGACATTTTCGTTACCTTAAACCCCTATCAAAAAATAGACGAAAGTAAAATTCAAAGAACGATTAACTATCAACACCCTATTTTTGATGCAAAAAGCGTAGCAGCCCAACAGCGCTTTGATGAAGTACACAGCGACAACACTTTCTTTTGCGGTGCTTACTGGCGTAATGGCTTCCATGAAGATGGTGTATGGAGTGCTATTCAAGCATTAGAACAATTTAAGGCTAAGCATATATAAGGCAGACATAATGAAAAGCGCAATATATAAAGGCCAAGTTCGCCATAGACGCTACACAGTTAGAAAGCATAGCTTTAACTATAAGCTATACATGATGTTCTTAGACCTTGATGAGCTGCCTAGCCTATTTAACAATTTTACAGGCTGGAATAGCGACAAGATGCAAGGCGCTAAAGTGAAAGGTCTAGCAAAATTTTTACGCTCAGACCACTTTGGCAACAAAAACGAATCCTTAAAAACTAGCGTAATCAAACTGGTGAAAAAAGAAGCTAACATAGACATAAACGGCCCTGTTCGTGTACTAACCCACCTGCGCTACTTTGGTTATGTATTCAACCCTTTATGCATGTACTACTGTTACGACAAAGATGGCAAAACGCTTAAAGCCATTGTTGCAGAAGTAAGCAATACCCCTTGGGGTGAAAAACATTGCTATGTATTAAGCGATAATAAAGGCAGCAGCCATAAACACCAATACAGCCATCCTAAAAATTTCCATGTATCACCTTTTATGGAAATGAACATGGACTATCATTGGCGTTTAACAGAACCCAAGGACTCCCTAGTAGTACATTTAGAAAACAGACGTGAAGCAGAAAAATTATTCGATGCAACGATGACTTTAGAGCGTGAAGAAATTACACAAGCATCACTGAATAAAACCCTGCTATCATATCCATTAATGACAATGAAAATAATTGTTGCGATACATTACGAAGCTTTAAAATTATTTCTTAAAGGTGTTAAATATATACCTTATAAAAAGCCGAACCGTTCAACTTAATAAAAATAAGTCAGAAAGAGAAGTAAAGAAAGAGAGAGAGAGAAATGAACATAATACCTGGTGCGACAAACAAAAAGGATTGGAATGGCGGCATGACACTTATTGAACGCCAAGCCAAAAAATTAGTTTTAAACAGGCTAATGAAAATTACTTTTGGCAAATTAAAAATTGTCTTCGAAAATGTCGTGCATGAATCAGGAAGCATTAGCGAAGAATGTGACTTACAGGCCACTATTCATGTTAATCACCCGCAGTTTTTTGTTGACGTTGCTTTTGGTGGCGAACCTGGTTCTGGCGAAAGTTATATGAACGAAAACTGGTATACCGACGATTTAACTCAACTTGTTCGCTTAATGGTTCGCAACCGTGAAGTGTTACTTAATATGAATAGCAAGTTTGCCTTTTTACAAAAAGGCCTAAGCCGCATTGCTCACAAATTAAACCATAACTCGCTTTCTAACAGCAAAAAAAATATTGGTGCTCACTACGATATTGGCAATGATTTATTTAAATTATTTTTAGATCCAACCATGATGTATTCATCTGGCATTTTCAATACACCAGACATGACAATGGAACAGGCATCTAAATATAAACTAGACACCATTTGCCGCCGTTTAGAAATCTCTGAAAATGACCATGTTATTGAAATTGGCACAGGCTGGGGCAGCTTCGCGCTTCATGCCGCCTTAAACTATGGCTGTAAAGTCACTACCACCACCATTTCTAACGAACAATACGACTTTACTGCAAACTTAATTAAGCAGCACAAGCTTGAAGACAAAATTACCTTATTAAAACAAGACTACCGAAAACTTGAAGGCAAATTCGATAAACTTGTATCAATCGAAATGATTGAAGCCGTTGGTTATAAATACATGAATAATTATATTAATAAATGTTCAGATTTATTAAAACCAACTGGCAGCATGTTACTTCAAGCCATTACTCTTCAAGAGCAATACCATAAACGCTATATACACTCAACAGACTTTATTAAACGCTACATCTTCCCCGGCGGCTGCCTTCCTTGCGTAAGCTCGATAAGCCAGGCCGTGCAAGACCATAGCGACCTTAATCCTTTTCATATGGAAAGTTTTGGCGACTCTTACTCGCGCACTTTATTAGAATGGCGCAAAAGCTTTTTTGCGAACATCGACAAGGTTCGTCAGTTGGGCTATAACAATAGTTTTATTAAAATGTGGGAATACTACTTATGCTACTGCGAAGGTGGTTTTGCAGAGCGTTCTATCGACGTTAAGCATCTTATATTTACCAAACCACTCAGTCGATTAACGCCAATTATTAATCAGCCAAAACTTTAATAAGCTATAAACTTAAGCGTCTGCGTCTAATTTTTTAGCGGCCTTATTGCCTTCGTCGCTAGTACCTATTTTCCAATAGCTGCTAGCGTAAATATCACAACGCTCTACTTTACGTTCTTGCTTAAAATACTGACGACAAGAGCGCATCATATCGAACTCACCTGCCAACCAAATATTGACCTGTCCACTTAGCCATTCGCATTCTTGAATGGCATCCAAAATGAGTGTACTGGCTTGTTGTGGATTTGAATTAATCAACCATTTAATTTCAAGACCCTTAGGCGCATTGATAATTTGCTTATCTTCAGCCGAGGTAATTTCAATTAAGGCATAACCTTTAGCATCTTTAGGCAGCAACTCTAAGTTCACACAAATAGCCGGTAAAGCCGTCATATCGCCCGCTAAAAAAAACCAATCTGCCGATTGATCAACTAACTTCTTAACGCCGGGGCCTTTTATATTTATTTGGTCGCCAACATTAACATTATTGACCCATGAAGCTGCCGGCCCAATTTTATGCCCCATCTTTTCCGATTGCCCGTGTAATACAGCATCTATCGTTACACTATTATTATTTGGGTCAAATGCGCGAA
>CAYZLE010000193.1:0-3225 GCA_964479305.1 uncultured Gammaproteobacteria bacterium
TATAAGTACCGTCTTCTGATGGTAAGTTGCCTGAAACAACTACTGATCCAGCTGGTACGCGACCATAAGTCACTTCGCCAGTCATGCGGTTAAAGATTTTTGTGCTTTGGCCAATGTATACGCCCATTGAAATTACTGAGCCTTTTTCAACAATTACGCCTTCAACAATTTCAGAACGTGCGCCGATAAAGCAGTTGTCTTCAATAATTGTTGGAGAAGCTTGTAATGGCTCTAAGACACCGCCAATACCTACGCCACCAGAAAGGTGAACGTTTTTACCAATTTGTGCGCATGAGCCAACGGTTGCCCATGTATCAACCATTGTGCCGCTATCTACATAGGCGCCAATGTTTACGTATGATGGCATTAAAACTACGCCAGGTGCTTGGTAAGTACCTTTACGTGCAACAGCAGGTGGCACTACACGAACACCAGATGCCGCAAGCTCAGCTTCTGAGTAGCTCGCATATTTGCTGTCTACTTTGTCGTAGAACTGTGTGAATTTTCCATCCATAACACCGTTGTCACGAATTTTAAATGATAATAGAACGGCTTTTTTAAGCCACTCGTTTACTTTCCATTCACCAACTGGACCTAGTGGTTCTGCAACACGCATTTCGCCTTTGTCGATAAGCTCAATAGCTTCTTCAACAGCGTTGCGGATTTCATCAGGAACGTTGTTAGCGTTAATGTCTGCACGGTTTTCAAATGCGTTTTCAATAATGGTTTGTAAATCTGACATGTTTAGGTCTCGTTTTAACGGTTTTAATTGGAATGTGTACTAATAAACTTCTGAATTCGGTGTGCTGCTTCTACGCAAGCGTCTTGCTCGGCAACGAGGGCAATTCTAACATAGTTACGGCCAGGGTTAAGCTTGTCCTTGCTGTTATTACGGGCAAGGTAGCTGCCGGGCAGCACGGTAATGTTGGTTTCTTTAAATAGTGCTTGAGTAAAGCTTTCGTCGTTATATTCGCCAGGTACTTTAAGCCAAATGAAAAAAGCCGCCTCAGGACGTTCTAATTCGACTGCGGGCTTGAGTATGTCTAGAACGAGTTTGTACTTATTGTCATACTCAACTCTATTGGCTTTAACATGTGCTTCATCTTGCCAGGCTGCAATACTGATTTGCTGTGTTAATAAGGGCATAGCGCTGCCATGGTAGGTTCGGTATTGTAAAAATGCCTGTACTACATCTAAATCGCCAGCCACAAAGCCAGATCGCAAACCGGGTAGGTTAGAGCGTTTTGATAGACTGTTAAAAACAATACAGTTTTTAAAGTTGGTGCGGCCGATGTTTACACATAGCTCTAGCAAGCCTAAAGGTGGCGTTTTGCTATCGTCGTAAATTTCGGAATAGCATTCGTCAGAGGCGATAAGAAAGTTATATTTATCTGATAAGTCAATAAGTTGCTTAAGACAGCCTTCACTCAGTATTTTGCCACTCGGATTTCCCGGCGAACATGTATAAACCAACTGGGTATCTTGCCAAACGTCTTCTGGAATACTTGCCCAGTCAGGCTCAAAGTCCTTAGCTTCATCTAGACTGTAGTAGTAGGGCTCTGCATTCGCCATAATGGCCGCGCCTTCATAAATTTGGTAGAAGGGGTTCGGCATTAATACTCTGCATTTGGCCTGACTTTTTTGAGCTTCTTCTATATTGGGGTTGATATGACTTTGCGCTAAAGCAAATAAAGCTTCTCTTGAACCGTTAACGGGCAGTATTTGCGTGGTATCTAGAGTCGCCTTAAAACGCTGCTTAATCCAGCTTTGTATGCATTGCTTTAATTCTAGAGAGCCTGATGTAGCTGGGTACTTACGTAAGAACGGTAAACCCGATGCAAGTATATCTTGTACAAAAGTAGGCGGTTCATGTTGAGGTTCGCCAATGCTTAATGCGATATGTTCAAGGCTCTCTGGCGGGTTAATACCCTTTTTAAGGCTAGCTAAACGCTCAAATGGATAAGGGTGTAAGCCTTTTTGTAAAGGGTTCATAGTGCTGTTTCTTGTTGATAATATTTATAGTATTTGCGGAATAACTAAATCTGCATTTTTATCTTTGTCGTCTATGTCACTGGTTTCTTCTGTTGAGATTCTATCGTCTAACCACTTTAATGTTTGGTAGTAGCGTCGAATGTTCTTAACGTAGACAACAGGTTCACGTCCACGCGCATAACCGTGACGTGTTTGCGAGTGCCATTCTTGCTGACTTAATAATGGAAGGCGTTCTTTTACATCAATCCAGTGGTTTGGATCACCACCTGTTTTTTGCGTAAGTTTTCGCGCATCTTCTAAATGGCCATAGCCAACATTGTAAGAAGCGAGTGCCATCCAACTGCGATCAGGTTCAGTAATTTTCTCAGACATTTTGCCTTTCATCTTTAAGAAGTACTGAGCGCCACCCATAATACTTTCTCTTGAGTCTAAACGGTTAGTAACGTTCAGTTCTCTTGCTGTACGGTTGGTGAGCATCATGATACCTCTAACACCAGTGGGAGAGGTGGCATCTGTACGCCAATGAGATTCCTGGTAGGCAATAGCGGCTAACAAGCGCCAGTCAACGCCATATAGTTCTGCGGCATCTTGAAATGTACTTTTGAAAAGGCTTAATCTACTGTTCACATGTTTTAAAAATACAGTCATTTCTACAGCACTATATTGACTAATATGACTGTAATAGCGTTCGATGAGTTTATTTAACTCACCATTTTTTTTGTAACCTTTAAAAAACAACTCTGCTTCTTCTTGTAGAGATGTGTCTTTTTTACCTGAAAAAAGCCATTGAAGGGGTTTTTTATCCCCAATGGTCATTGATATATTTAGACTTGGAAAAAGTCTACGGTAATGATCAAACTCATTTGAGTTCATTACCGTTAAATCATAGTGCCCATCATCGATTAGCTTTAGTAGCTCGTCATTGTCTAGGTTGGTGTCTTCAATCCAAGTAAGCTCTTGTGTGTCGGGATATGTTTCTTTAAGTTCTGTCTTTAGCTCTTCTAGCAGCTCATGGTGAGATTCATTGCCGGAAATAATAATACGTTTGCCCGGTAATTGGCTGAGTCTTTTAATATTGCGAATGCCGCGCTGACTTTTGTAAATAAGGTGGCTTGAAATGCTTTGATAGCCTGGGCCCGCTTTGGTAGTAGCCAGCATGCCTGCTGTTGGGCTTGTGCCTGCAGCGGCTAAGTCGGCTTGTCCACCATTGAGCTTTGGAATGACATCACTGAG
>CAYZLE010000194.1:0-3222 GCA_964479305.1 uncultured Gammaproteobacteria bacterium
TTCCTCAACATGGTGATATTCAGTATTGGTTTCATTGCGCATCGGTTGGGGAAGTCAAAGTAGCTTTACCACTAATAAACAAATTACTTTTAACAGACAAAAAAAATACTATTTTAGTCACTACCAATACACCAAGCAGCAAAGCCATTTTAGACTCGATGCTTAATATACAAGTCAAACATTCTTATATGCCCATTGACTATAACTTTGCAATTAAACGCCTATTAAAATCCTTTAAAACATCAAGGCTTAATGTTGTGGAAACCGAAATTTGGCCAATGCTGTTCAAGTCTTGTAGCCACAAAAAGATTAGCATAAAAATCATTAATGCTCGCCTGTCTAGTAAAACACTGTCAGCACCCTCTTTCGTCTTGTCTTTATACAAAGATGCATTAAAATCCTGCGACAAAATACTATGCCAGTCTTCTGACAACGCAGAACACTTTAGAAAAATTTACGCTCATAAAAACATACTGACAATAGGCAACTTAAAAAACAGTTCAGCAATACCGACTATCGATGATAGCAAAACACTTTCAAAACATACGAGCCGTGACTATATCTGTCTAATATCTTCACACCACGACGAAGAGAAAAAAATCACGGACATTTACTTCAAAGATTTTCCTGCGCACAAACCATTTTTAGTCATAATACCGCGACACATTGAGCGATCTGCTCGTCTAGAAAAACAGCTTCGCGACGACGGAATTAACTATTCGACAAGAAGTAAAGGTGAGGCTATAAACGATGCAACGCAGGTTTACTTAGCTGACACTTTAGGTGAAGTGCCCGAGTTAATTAAAGGAGCCTTATTTTGTATTATTGGCGGCTCATTTATTCCTCACGGCGGACAGAATTTCCTTGAGGCCGTTGCGCTACAAAAGGCTGTTATCTCTGGCCCACATATGAAAAATTTTGAAATGCTATTTAATGAGTATAAGTCGAACAAGGCTATTAAGACTTCTACTTATGAGACTCTAGATAAAGATATTCAAGAACTCATAACAACGCAAAACAAAAGAGAAAAAATAGTAAAACAAGCTACCAAAATCTACCAAAAACACAATAAAATAATCGACACTTATATAAGTCACCTTAGCTAAGTTGGTTGTAACCCTGCAATAATGATTGCCAATTATCTTGAGTGAAATGAATACCCTCAAGGCGCCTAAGCTTTACTAAAGACTTATATAGGCGCTTCAAATTACTTTTTTTCCAATAATTCAATACACCTTTACATTTTTTTCCGCGATCAAAATCTATTAAATAAGCATCATTGTCGCCCAATAAAATATTGTGTGCATTTAAATCTGCATGGTAAATATTGTGTTTGTGAAATTTCTTTATTAACTCACCGACACTTCCCCATCGCTCATGTGAGTTTTTCTTTGATATCTCACCTAAAGACTCCACACCCTGTATTTCATAAGTAATAATATCTTCGGAATAAGTAAAGCCACTTTGCTTTATGCGTGCTGCAAATGGCTTGGGAACAGGTAAACCCAAAGTTAACATTTCGCCTAAAATCTTTAGCTCTTTAAATGCTCTTGTTTTATTTAAACCTAACCAAAAATATCTGTCTGATGATAACTTAGCAATTAAGCCACCTCGTTTGTAATGCTTAGTGAGCAGCCGATCGTTTTCAAAATGTATAAATGCGGCATTACCACGGCCCTCATTAGGCTTTCCAACAATAAGGTTTTCACCCTCTGAATTAAAGCCATCAAACAATGGTATTACTCTAGAAGCTTCGCACTTTGTATTTTTATGTACGAGAACATAATCTTTTGACATACCACTTTCATACTGAGTAACTACAATATCCATACAGGCCGTTACTTATAACCAAAATTCAATTTGCGAACAGCTTGGCGAAAAGACGACCAAGCAGAGTTTTTCTTGTAGCGTCCTTTAAATACATGTCTAATTCTATAAACATTGTCAATATCCAATGGCGTTCCATCAGAGCCTATAAGCCAGCGAAAAGCTTTATCTTCATAAGCCTTACACCAAACATCAGAAGGTTTCTGATAGATACCAATATTTTCACAATAACCACATGTTCTAGCTACATCGCCATGAGTAATTTGAAATGGGCCAGTAGCCCTTGTTAATTTATGCACTGAAAACTGGGTAACATCCAAATCAACTACTTGAGGCTTATTATCTACAGCGCTTAAAACCGGGTCATCCTCTGCTAACAAATCCGTTGTTAATTCTGCGCTGGGATACACTAGAACATCATCACGACCTTGTAGCTCTTGAGCCAATTGGTCAAAGCAGTTTTTATGAAATACGGCATCACAGTCAGTAAACCAAATCCAGTCTGCTTTTGTGTTTTTTGCGGCCTGATTACGGCCGATGCCCCGTCTAAACAGTTTCTCTTTAGGTAGGCTTTGCCAATTCCAAGTTACATTTTTAATTTGATGTTTATTAAAAAAATCTAATAGTGCTACTGTTTTAGCATCTTCATTACAATAATAAATTGTTACAGTAAGTTTTAAGTTTTTAGGTGGGTAGTTAACTATAGAACTTAATTGATAAGTTAACAGATGAGAATATTGCCAACAATGGCTAACCAGCTCTAGCTGAAGTTCACCTTCTTTACGAGCTCGTTTAGATGGCACTTCATTTACAAACCAAGCAGATGAAATAAGGCCAGTAGCGGCAATACGAAAAAAAATCCCTCGCACAAAATCGTAGGGGCTTTGTATCAATTTAATCATAGCATTAGTATATTACTTAGGAACTTGAAATGATACATATAGGCAATACAAGATCATATAATTTCAGCGAGCCTCTATTTCTTAATAAGCACTTTTTTCACGCCATCTATTACAGATGAATCCTTTATATGTTTATTTTGATCAAACCGTGTTTTCTGCAAGCGTTTATCATGCGGCTTCCAATTGGTAGACAGACCCATATAATGAAAGAAGACCATTGACGAGGCCGAAACTCTACCTCTCCAATATCCCCACTTCACTCGCCCATTATGCGTTTTAGCTTCTTTTAAACCTTTAATGCGAGCAATATATTTATGGGCCTTGCCTCTTAAATTTTTATTCCTATAAGGAAAGTCTGTTGTGGTCTGCAGACCTTTAATTTCTCCGTCAAAAATATTAGGCACAATATAATTATCAATGCGGTAAAGTGCGCGCCGACTTGGAGATGAGTTCAGCTTATCAAGTAGTGATTCGCCATCAGGTAGTACTAAAT
>CAYZLE010000195.1:0-3221 GCA_964479305.1 uncultured Gammaproteobacteria bacterium
TTCAATTGCATGTTGTCTTGCAAAATAGTAGCTAGAAGTTGATGTCGCTACTAAGCCTAAAAGCATTAAAGCCGTAATGATTATTAATGTTTTGTGTTTAAAAATATTGAGTTGCATTGAAAATGTTTAATTTCATTTAGAGATTTGGAATCTTAACAAACAAACGCTACTTCAACCATCTTTATGTCAAATAATTCAGAAGCTCAAGTTTATATTAAGTTTGCTCATCAACACGCTCTGAATAACGATCAACTAGATAGTCAGCTTGTTCACGCATAATTAGGGTGAGTTTCATCAGTTCTTCCATTACGTCTACAACACGATTGTAGTACGCCGACGGCTTCATTCGTCCATCATCATCAAATTCTTGATAAGCCTTTGGAACAGATGACTGGTTGGGGATTGTAAACATGCGCATCCATCTACCTAGTACGCGCAGTTGGTTAATAACGTTAAATGATTGCGAGCCACCGCACACTTGCATAACAGCCAAAGTTTTACCTTGCGTAGGGCGAACAGCGCCAATCGATAGTGGAATCCAATCAATTTGTGTTTTCATCACGCCCGTCATTGCACCGTGAAGCTCTGGCGATGACCATACCTGTCCTTCAGACCACTGTACTAAATCGCGCAGTTCTTGAACCTTGGGGTGATCTTCCGAAACGTCACTGCGTAAAGGTAAGCCCGAAGGGTTATACACTTTACACTCTGCGCCTAATGCAGTCAGAATGCGCTCAGCTTCTTCGGCCAATAAGCGGCTATATGAAACGTCACGAAGGCTGCCGTAAAGTAATAAAATTCTAGGTTTTTGAGAAATCTGTTTAGGCGTAAATAGCTTGTCTTCGTCAATTTGTTTAAAACAAGAATCGTTAATATTGGGCATATTGCTCATAGTGGTATCTACGCTGGATTTGTGAGTTAAATTAAAATTATAACACCAGCTTGTCGAAAAAGTGGTCTATAAGTGCTGCTTGAAAAGTAAATTTTATAACGTAAACTTGCGCAATGTTAAAATACAAAACTATAGTTAGCCAACTGTGAATAAAGTCTTAGTGATAGGCTACGTTTGGCCTGAGCCAAATTCTTCGGCTGCAGGTGTTCATATGCTATCTATGTTGCGCGTATACAGAAAACAAGGTTGGCAAGTTGAGTTTGCGACTCCAGCGCAAAAAACAGACCACATGTTTGATTTATCAAACGAAGGTATCACGAGCAAGGCGATTGAATTAAATTGCGATTCATTCGATGACTATATAAAAAACTACGAACCGGCCATAGTTGTTTTCGACCGTTTTATGATGGAAGAACAATTTGGCTGGCGAGTTGAAAAAAACTGTCCTCAAGCATTACGCATTTTAGATACATCAGATTTACAGTGTTTACGCCAAGCCCGACATCAAACTTATAAAAATAATAAAGAGATGAGCGAGAAAGAGTTATTTAGCGATCATGCTAAGCGTGAGATCGCTAGCATCTTGCGAAGCGACCTAAGTTTTGTAATATCAGATTTTGAAAAAGAATTATTGATAAACACATTTAAAGTAGATGAGTCTTTACTCTGCCATATTCCTTTTTTAGTTGACTTACCCTCAATAAAAAAACAAACCTTAAGTTTTGACCAGCGGAAAAATTTTATTTGCATAGGTGGTTTTAGGCACGCGCCTAACTGGGACTCGGTTTTATATCTACAAAGCCTATGGCCTAAAATTCGCAGACGTTTACCGCAAGCCGAGCTACATATTTATGGCTCATACCCTCCACCAAAAGCGAGTGCCTTGCATAAGCCAGAAAGTGGTTTTCATATTAAAGGTTGGGCCGAAAGTGCGGAGCAAGTAATGGAGTCTGCACGAGTATGTTTAGCACCCTTACGTTTTGGCGCGGGTATAAAAGGTAAGTTACTTGATGCAATGCTTAGTCAAACACCAAGTGTGACTACGTCTATTGGTAGCGAAGGAATGCATGCGGAGCATCAACAATGGCCGGGAAGAGTAGAAGACGATGACGAAAAAATTATAGATGCTGCTATTGAACTTTATCAAGACTCAGAAAAATGGACAGAGGCACAAACCTATATTGATGCGCTACTGCATGAGCGTTACGACGCAGAAAAATTATCAATAAAAATAATTAGTAGAATAGAAAGCTTATTGGAAAATATAGAAGAGCATCGCTTACAAAATTTTAGCGGCGCTATGCTTCGACATCATACAATGCAAAGCACCAAATATATGTCGCAATGGATTGCCGAAAAGAATAAAAGTTAAAACGCTTAGCGTTTAATACTTTTAATCATTGAATTGGCAGTTTCCCTGTCAACCTGGCTAAACCAAACTAACTCTGGGTATTGCTTAGCCGCAGCTGCAAAACAGTCTAATAAAAAGTCCTGAGGGCTTTTGCCGTAACCATCAGAGCCAGCGTAAAAGTTTGTTGAGGTGTTGTAAGTCCAAATATCACGAAGCCTTCTGGCTAAATTCTTCTCCATAAAGCGCTTTGCTCTATCTGCGGAAACATCTAACCTCCCTTCGGCTAGCTTAGTCAGTGTTTCTTGCATTTGGTTTAGGCGCACTGCCATCTTGCCGGCAGGGTGAGGCATACCCATTAAGAGCTTACTGGCTTTTTCTAAGTGAAAGCCCGTTTCTATATAAACTCTTTGGTTTTCTTCAGAACCATCCCCCAGCTCCGATAAAGCTGAAAGGATGTAGTCACGAAAAGCATCCTGAAAAGCACCTTCAAGTTCTTCAGTTGAAGAGCTTTTAAAGTGATAATTGTCTATTAAATGCTCTAATTCAGCATCAGTAAATAAACTTTTAACTAAAAATTTCTTGACCATAGGCTATGTATTGTGCATTATTATTAAACGTTTTTGGTATTCGTTTAATATACCACGCATTGATCATGCGTTAAAAGACCACTTATATCCTAAATCGCAGCATTTGCTGCAGGAGAAAGTGCTATGACACACGTATATACATACAGAGGCGTAACTTACACAAAACAAGCTGGTAAAAACACAACGGTAAAAAATACTCGCATAGAGAAGATTTATCGCGGTGCAGCTTATTTCAAGTTACCAAAAATTAAGCATCACCTTGCTGATCACGTTTACCGTGGTGTGCAATTCGTAGCTTAATACGTGTCATGAAAAACCGGGGTTTCCTCGGTTTTTCTTTTTTTACCCACCATATATCCATATCAATCTTTATTGGGCTATCTAGTTTTAA
>CAYZLE010000196.1:0-3200 GCA_964479305.1 uncultured Gammaproteobacteria bacterium
CAGTTTTTATTGGAGATAGACTACGGTGTTTAGAAGGGCAGATACCTGCAAATGCAGTAATCAATATTTGCAAGGTGTCTCCATGAGACACAAGTAAGATCTTTTCATTACTATGCAGGCGCTCTAACTTTTTAATAAAATTAAGAACGCGTTCAGCAACAGCATAAACAGATTCAACTTCCGAATTTTTACAATGACTGTTGTCTGCGTCTGCTGCCCACACTGTTGGATAATTTGCAGTCGATGTTTTTTCCCATTCACCAAAAAAACGTTCTCTTAACGCCTTCGTTAAGGTGGCGGGTTTGGCGTCGATAACTTTCGCAAAAGTTTCAGCGGTTTCTTTTGTGCGTAAAAAATCCGAACTATAAACTATGGTGTCATAATCAAGCCGAGTGTTGATAGCTGTTTCAATAACACTCTCGGTACCTTTACCAGTTAAACCGTATTGGCTCGTCCCGGTTTCTGGTTCACTAATAACGATACCTTCCCTATTTGCATGACTCTCTCCATGACGTAATAAATAGTATTTGTTACGAAGGATCTTCGGTGACGTTAGGTCGTATGATTGTTTAATTTTCATGTATCGTTCCTTTTGTCTAATGGCATTTAATCGGAGGTCTAAGGGATTTGTCGCGCTCACACTAATCACTAGACCGCTTTGTCTAAAGCGTGGCTTTGATTATGGTTGAAGTTATTTTGATAGCTTGGCCCAAATAGATGGTCTAATACATGGCTCCAGCTGTATTTTTTCTCAATGTGTAAGCGACACTCTTTGCGTAATTCGTTAAATTTTGATGGTGTGCTGTGCTTAAGGTTTAAGTATTGAGTAACGGTATCAGCCCAAACATCAGCTGAGTCAACGGTGATCACCTCACCAGTTTTACAATGAGAAATGATCTCTTGAGGACCACCGCTATTACTAACAAGAGTAGGTAAGCCACAGGCTTGACCTTCTAGCACTACCATGCCGAAAGTGTCAGTTCGGCTTGGAAAAATTTGTACGTCAGCAAAACTGTAAGCAGCTGGCATAGCTTGAGGGGAGACCCTGCCTGTTAGTAACACATTATTGTTTCCAGCATAACGCTCTCTAAGTCTGCTTAAGTCAGGGCCATCGCCGACAATGATAAGGTTTATATTTTTAACGCGATTGACTAATTCGTCATAGGTATCACAAACAAGATCAATATTTTTATCAGCCGATATTCTGCCTGCTGTTATTAACGTAGCGTCGCCTTTTAAGCTTAATAATTCAGGCATTAATTGAAGTTGTTGTTCGTGAGTAATCTCACGATAAACCTCTTGATCAAACCCTCTTGGGAAAATCTCTAAACGTTCTTTTTGTAAACCTTGAGTTTTAAGCTTGTCGATATATTGCTGGCTCGGTATATAAACGGTATCAAGCTGTTTGTAGAAGAAATTGATAACTGTATCTACAATCGCACCCATCTGTTCATCATTCATGATGAGGCGTATTTGATCGCCAAAATCAGTGTGATAAACACCTTTTAGGGGTACGTCCATGATTTTTCCGCATAGTAGTCCAACTAGGCCGATTGGCCCTGGTGTTGAAATAATTATTTCATCTGGTCTTTCATTAACTATACGTTTCATCGCTTCTAATAACGATGGAAATTTAAGCTCAATATCCTCATAGAAAGGCAGTGTATAGCGTTCTATATGGCGTAAATCGATTAAGTTATCACTTATGAAGGCGTCATCAGTTCGGCTCGTCACTAGCTTGACGTTATAATCTAGTTTATCTGCATATTTTGCTATTTGTTTTAAACTGACGGATACACCATTGAGGTCGTCAACGGTATCACTAAACCATAGCGCTTTTTTTACAGGCTTTTCATCTAAAGGTTCTAGAAGACCTTTTTTTATGCTTTGCTTAACCACTTGATGGCGTAATGAGCCAATATAAGGCGCAGCCATTGTTAAGGCTGGAAACAAACGCGATAAGTCAGTAAATAGACTAAATAGATTGCCCTTTTCTAAATCCTTGGTAAGTGCCTTGATAACATCTTTACCCAAGCTGTCGTGAAGTTCAGTGGCATTTTTGTATAGCGTTGGTATCTTGTCTTCAATATCGAGATCTTTTTCTTTAGAGATATCTCGTATTAGCTTAAAAAGTGCTTGGTGAGTATCACCACTTTTGTGTTTTAGGTATTTAAGTGAGCGACTGCTTTTTAAGCGAGCTAGCCAGTTACCGCGATAACCGGTAAACAATTGTTCAAAAATGACGTAAGTCTTAGTTTTACTGTATTTCTTGCTGTTGTGGTTTTGGTAATCGTGTAAGTGTTTAAATACACCTAATGCATAACTGTCAAAAGACCCGTGCAGTCCGCCACTTTGAGTTCTCTTGTTAGTGATAGCGGCAAGAAATTCATCAACTGAACTTACCTTATCTTCAGCTAAAGTCTCAGTGTATCCTGAGCCAATTAAAATTCCACAATGGTCGTCAGAGCCGCCAGTACGACCCTTAATAGCTAAGTTGGTATATAAAGGTTTAATGTCGTATTTCTTTGAAAGCTCTTGGATGCGTTCTGGTGAAACGGTATCTAAATAATTGGCAATTAGATGGTTTGCTTCTTGGCTAGATCCACCATTAACCGTTTCAAAATTACTGAACAGTAACTGCAGTTTCTCAATATGCTCTATAGTTAGCTTTCCATCTTGATCATATGCGGCGTGAGCAACTGAGTGTGCGATACCTTGAGCTAAGACATAGCTAGCAAGAACAAAAATATCGCGACGAATTTTCATGATGTGTTCGTATTGACTCTCATCAATACCGTATACAAGTACATGGATTTTTGCGTTATCGTCAGGGAAATAAGTAGTTACTTCGCATGAAATAAAACAGTCATCGGGATGAGCCGCGACTAATTCAACGGCGCCACGAATATCATCATGATCGGTGATGGTAACGAAGTCCATGCCTCGTGATTTAGCTTGGCGATAAATTTCTTCGGGCTCTGTATAACTCTCAGGAGAATCGTAAAGTTTATGCGCCCATGTAGAAGGGTAATCCGAGTATTTCGAATGTAAGTGTAAATCAGCCTTTGCCATAATTCGATTTTGTTGAAGTTGGGTATTTAGTAAGGTGAGTAGTTTCATGTCTATCAATATAGCGGGCTACTTTCTTTCTTTTCATTTTGCTTATCTCGACCATCATTAATGCGTCGATACAGTAATTA
>CAYZLE010000197.1:0-3171 GCA_964479305.1 uncultured Gammaproteobacteria bacterium
TACGACTTAGATAAACATCACGAGCGCTAATAGAGCCATTTTTATATTGTTCCTCAATAACAGCAAGGGTGTTTTCTTGGCTTTCAAGTCGCTGCTTCGCTAGGTTTACACTTAGTTTATTGCTTTTTATCGAAAACCAGTTTTTAGCAATATTGGCGGCTAAAGAAAGTTGCGCAAATTTTAGGTTCAAGGCGTTCGCTTGAGCGTTGAGAACTGAAGACTTCTTACTGTTGCGTAGTTTGCCCCATAAATCGAGCTCCCAAGATATGCCTAGTCCGCCGTCATATATGCTCTTATACTCAGTATTATTGGTGAGTAAATTTTCAATTTCGGTTTTAGTACGTCGCACATAGAAATTTACATTGGGGTACAGTCCTGAATTGCTTAAACCAGTCGCTTTTATACTGGCCTCTACGTTGGCTGCATTGGCTAAAATAAGCTTGTTGTTAAGTAGTGCGGTGCTAATTAGGTCATTAAGTTGGGGGTCGTTAAAGTCACTTATCCAAGTGTTTGATATGTCGGTATTGTTGCTAGTGGTAAGAGTCGCCCACTTTACCTTCTTAGTAATGCCAAGTTGATTCTCATTCAGCTCATCATATTTTTGCATACCACTATGCGAAGCGCAGGCGCTGAGCGTAATTGCGAGAATAGTGAGGCTAGTGATTTGTGCTTTTTTGAAATTCATATTACTAAGTTAAAACCATATGAGATTATATTCTTAATATAAGTAGCTTGAATGCCTTTATAGTATAAACTGTTTGGTAAGATTGTTAATTAATAAATAGGTTTCAATTAGCTATAATTTTTTTGGTAAGGTGATACTAATTTTTGCACCATTAAGTTGCATACTATTTTCAATAATCACACTGCCATCGTGCCATTCGGCAATACGTTTTACAATAGCTAAGCCCATCCCAAAACCTTTGTTGTCATTTTGACCGCGAATAAAAGGTTTAAGTACATCTGAACGCTTTGCCTCTGGAATACCTGCCCCGTCATCCTCTACGTGTAAAGTAACTTGATTGTCACTTTCATCAAAGCTGACTATGATTTTATTTTTGGCGTGTTGTAAGGCGTTTTGTAATAAGTTGTTGATTAAAATACCTAGGTAGCGTGCGTCCCCTTCGATGCTGGTTTGGCTAGCTAAAGAAACAAACTGCATGCTGAGTTTGTCGTTTTTAGCCATATTGAAACATTCGTTTGCTAAATGACAGATGTCGATATCTTGTTTTTTAATATCAAGCATTGATTGTTCTAAGCGGGCGTAGTTAAGTAGAATTTCAACCAGATTTTCCATCTCGCTTATGTCTTTGGTCATGCGCTCAATATATTTTTTTTGAAAAGCCAGGTCTTTAGTTTCCTCTAAAGCGTCTATACCAAAGCGCAAACGCGCAAGTGGCGTGCGTAAGTCATGTGACACTGCGTTGCCAAGCAGTTTGTTGTCTATGATGAGTGTTTGTATACGCTGAGCCATTTGGTTAAATTCTTTTTCTATATCTGCCAGATATGAAATAGACGGGCTTTCTATTCGGGTATCTAAATTACCTTGGCCAAAGGCAAATGATTTTTCGCGCAAGTTTTTTAGCTGTTTAATTAAAGGGTAAAGCCACAAAGAAATTAGAGCGATAATAGTAGAGTAAAAAATTAATGTAAATACTAAGCTGAGCTTTGATTGATGAATGGCTCGTTCAGTATTGGGTAAAGCAATGGATAAAACTTTTGCTTTGCTAGGTAAGTAAAAGTGCAATGAGATATCATCACTTGATTCTAGAGTGATGACTTCTTTGCTCAAAAGTAAATTTTGTAACTCATTGGGTAAGGCTAGCTCTTCTAACTTGTTAATCGTTATATAAACGCCGTTATTTACTTTTAATGAGTTTGAAAAGTCTTCTAATGAATTACTGTTATCGGCTAAATTGGCTAATTGTTGCCCCATATTTTTATAGACACTAACCGCATCCTTATTCGTTGTGGTGTCAGCGTATTGCCTGTATAGCTGATCAAAGGCCCAGCCTAAACCAATAACGGTAATAATAATAAATAAAATTAAGGACAGGCTGATTCTATGCATGATTAATCAAGCCATGCATCTGACGCAAACAAATAACCTTTGCCCCAAATGGTTTTTATCTTTTCAGCTTGTTCAGCATTATCGTTTAACTTTTTACGTAAGCGTGAGATTAAAATATCAATCGAACGGTCGCTGACATCATAGTCAATGCCACGAAGCTCATGAACTAAGGTTTGTCTGCTTAAGATCTTGTTGGCGTTAGAGGCAAATAAATTGAGTAAATCAAATTCATTGCTAGATAGTTTTAATCGTTCTTCATTAAGTGACACTGTTTTTGTTGTGGTATTAATATTTAAGTTACCAAAGCTTAGTGTGTTTGCTTGTAAAATGTCTTCTTTTCTGCGCAGAAGCGCTTTGATACGAGCTATTAAAATGCGTGGTTTAACGGGTTTGTTTAGGTAGTCGTCGGCGCCAAGACTAAGCCCTAGTACTTCGTCTGATTCATCGTCGCAAGCGGTTAAAAATAAAATCGGGTTGCTGTAGAAGGGGCGCACATCTTTGCAGATATCAAAGCCGTCTTTTATAGGTAAATTAACATCAAGAATGAGTAGGTCAGGGTTGTCTGCTTCAATCAAACGAACAGCTTCATCACCCCGGTTGGCTAGAGTAACTAGGTAACCGTTATCATTTAGATAATCACTTATCCACTCAGCTAGTGAGGCGTCATCCTCAACTAGCATAATATGTTTTTGTGATATTTCTGACATTAGAATAAGCGCCATGAACGCTGTTGGGGCTTTCGTGTTTTATATACCCAAGATACGCTGATGGTTGTTTCTGCAAGTGATCGATTGTTTTCGTCGTAAAGTTTTACCTTGATATTTTCATGCGACTCAAATGCAAATTTATAGCTGCCTTTATCGCTATTTTGCCAGCACTGCAGTGGTTTATTGTCTTTTTGTTTGTGTAGGCAATAGTTAGCAACTTTGTTGGTTTGCCAATTAAGTAAGACTTTTTGATAGCAAACTTGCCCTTGCCGCAGTCCGATGCAGCGTTGTGGCTTTGCATATACGTTTGCGTTTATTTCGCTGTCTACCCTAAGCTCTGATTGAGCCTCTGGCTGCACTTGTCCTTGGGTTTCTGCTTGAGCGAAGGGTATA
>CAYZLE010000198.1:0-3170 GCA_964479305.1 uncultured Gammaproteobacteria bacterium
GTAGAAGTTCCGATGACTGGATTGACTTTAATATGTTTGGTCATCAGTTGGTTGTGCACCATAATCCACAGCTTGGTAAAACTGGAAAAATAAGCTCTATTTCTAACTCAGTAGACGGGCATGGTGTTCCTGTTCCGCATTTTGGAGTTGTGATGAATTTTGAAGACTGGGAATCTTTAGCTACAAAAGTAAGCGACTTTATTGATGACTTTATTATCGAGCCCTACATTCGCTTTAAAGACGAACCGGGTGAGCAGGGTACTATGTTCTTTTTAGACCCGACTGGTAATGCCCTAGAGTTTAAAGCGTTTAAAAATATTGACTCGCAATTATTTGTTAAGTAAATTCTTTAAATGCTTATATTTTATTAGAAAATCTTATGGAGGTAGAAAATGTCAGTTATAGATATTGGTATTACTAAAGAGAATAGAGCAAAAATATCGGGTGGTTTGAAACAGTTGTTGGCTGACTCATATACCTTATATTTACAAACACATAATTTTCACTGGAATGTAACAGGTTTGCAGTTTCGTGAGCTGCACTTAATGTTTGAAGAGCATTACACGGAACTAGCTGTTGCGGTAGATGATATTGCTGAGCGAATTAGAGCTTTGGATATTCCCGCGCCAGGAACCTATAAAGAGTTTTCAAAACTTAGTTCTGTTAAAGAAGTTGAGGGTGTTCCGGATTCTATAGAAATGGTTGAGCTATTAACTAAGGGTCACGAACAAGTTATTAGAACCTGTCGTGACGTTTTGAAAATTGCACAAAATGCAGATGATGAATCAACTGCTGCTTTAGTCTCTGACAGAATGCGAGTGCATGAAAAAACAGCGTGGATGTTAAGAGCAACAAAGCAATAATATAGCTATAAGATATGTAATTATAAAAATACAGCCTTCCATTGTGAAGGCTGTATTAGTTGTAGATAGCTAGTTTTATTATAAGGCGACTAGTTACGCCCCAAGTTAGGCTGTAAAGCCTTATTTATGTGTTAAAACTTGCCGTTACTGTTTTTCCAATCTTTTTCAGCGGGTATCGCTTGTATTACGTCCCAGTGTTCAACGATTTGATTGTTTTCTAATCTGAACAAGTCATAAAACGCTGTGTGTTCACCTTTGCCGAACTTACCTTCGCTCATAGTTAATACAAAGTTACCTTGACCTAGCACTTTATGTAATTTTGTATATTCCATTACTAAGCCATTTTCTGCAAAGTATTTCATAGCTTCATCAAAACCTTCTAAGCCATCTGCTACGGCTGGGTTGTGCTGAATATATTTTTCAGGATTAATGTAGGTCGTTAACTTATCCATTTCATGGTTTAGTAAAACTTTTTCAATAAAGTCAGTAATGATTTTTTTGTTAGCTGCTGTTTTATCTAAGTCGGTAATTTCAGTAGCACCATCAAACTGTGTTCTGCCACTTGGGTTTGGCGCTTGAAATTCTATTAAATTGTCCCAGTGTTCTACAATTTTGCCATCTTCAAAACGAAATACGTCAAAAGCCGCTTTAGGGCCAAAGAAATCGTATTCTGTATGAGTGAATACATAATCACCATCTTCAAAAGCACGAATAACATTCGCTTTAAAACCCTGTGGAGGCGCATGTTTAATCACTTCGCCAAAGCCTGCTAAGCCATCTGCAGCATCTAAATTATGCTGAATGTATTTATTGGGGTTTATATAAGAAATAGGTGTTTTATCGCCAGTGTTGAAACTATTTAATAAGGCAACAACTTGGTCTTTCTTTGATAGTGTCATAGTCTTTTTCTCCATGTTGAAGAAGAAATTGATCTTGGTATTCGTATTAGTCTTGACCTGAAAGACTCGTCATTAATCTCTAGGACTTTATTTAAGGAGCGTTTGCAACTTTTTGCGAGCAAAGACTTTGTTGATAGTTACTCAATACCTAGTAGCCTAGAAGGTGCCGCTACTTTACCCTGGATAGTGCTTCAGCAACTTGCGCAGTCAGGTAATATAAATTTATATACCCAAAACAATGATAAAGACATAAGCATTTCGCCAGAACAATGTCATTCTGTTGACTCACCGATAGTGCTTACCAGTCTTATCAAAGCGGGTTTAGGCATTGGGCTGCTTTTTCCGAGCATGATAAAAGAGGAGTTACGTAAAAATGAATTAGTGCCTATTTTTCCTATATGGGGTTCAAAAGAATTAACCTTTTCAATTATTTATTCTTCACGCAAAAATATGCCTGTGCGAGTTAGAAAGTTGTTAGATTTTTTATTAACTGAAGAGAACAAATAGCCTTGTTCGTGTTAAATTAAAGCTCCTTACTATTATAATTAGAAGATGATTTTTCAAAAAGTAAACTTATCTAATATAGAAGCTCTTTACGATTTAAATGTTGAGCTTGCAAGTGACGAGGGTCAAAAGAGCCTCTTTACTGCCAGTAAAGAAGCTTATGCTGATGTTTTTTTAGCTAAAGAGCCTATTGCTGGCGCTTATTTACTTTATAAGGATGATAAAGCCATAGGTTTTTATATTTATACCCATAAGCTTGCGACTTACCTTGCCTCTAAAGTTCTTTATATTGAAGATGCCTATGTAACTAAAAAGCATGGCGACTTAGCCACAAAGCAAAAACTACTTGAGCATGCCGTTGAGCTTTCTTCAGAAGAGGGTTGTTGCAGAGTAGAGTTAAGAGTATTGAAGCAATTTAACTTCGGCTATGAACTTATCGAATCACTTGGTTTTAAACCCGTTAACAAGTGGGATGTTTACAGGCTTGATAGATTTTAAGAAAAGATATAAAAGTTATCATAGGCCGTTTAAATATGTATTGGTAAATATATAGATTCACAATTGTTTGCAAAATAAGCTTTCACTTAAAGTTAATATACTCAGGATGCTATTTGTTAATTATTTATGAAATATCTTGAAACAAAAATACACCCACCCATAGTTATGGCTATCAGCGCCTTGCTTATGTGGTTTGTCTCGAAAGTCACACCGACTTGTGAAATGGATTCAAGCACAAGGTTAATACTTGTAAGTAGTTTTGTATTAGTCGGTTTTACATTTGCTGCGTCGGGGCTTATAGCTTTTAGAAAGCAGCGCACGACTATTGATCCTGCAAAGCCTGAAGCAAGTTCGTCTTTAGTGACGAGTGGTGTTTATAGACTAACTCGAAACCCAATGTACGTAG
>CAYZLE010000199.1:0-3129 GCA_964479305.1 uncultured Gammaproteobacteria bacterium
GCGAGCACGGTTGTTAGCGCCAGGCCAATATGCGGCGCGAAGAAGTCTTGCATAATCATTGGGATAACAATAATGGCTTTAAAAACTATATTTGCAGCCACGGCAATCAGGCCAATTTTTACAGGTGTTTTCGTATCTTGTCGCGAGAAGAAAGCTGGGGTAAATACTTTAATTAAAATAAAAGCCGGCAAGCCGAGAGCGTAAGCCATCAAACTGTAGCTTGCCATGCTTACAGCAAAGTCATCGAACGCGCCATAGCCAAATAATGTTGATAAGAATGGATAAGCCAACATGATCAAACCCACGGTTGCAGGCAAACAAATAAGCAGTGCAAAACGTAAAGCCCAATCAAGCGTTGCTGAAAATGCTTGCATGGAATCTGAGGCATGTTTTTTCGACAAGCTTGGCAAAATAACCGTAGCGATTGCTACACCAAAAATGCCTAGCGGAAATTCCACTAAACGATCTGAGTAATACAGCCAACTGATACTACCGGTTTGAAGCAAAGACGCCAACAAAGTATCAAGTAACAGGTTTAACTGAATAATAGATGCACCAAATAAAATCGGCAGCATCAATTTAATAATTTTACGAACACCTGCGTGCCACCAACCCCATCTTGGTTTAGGCAATAAACCTAAGTTCCATAAAAATGGAATTTGAAATAACAACTGTACTAAGCCCGCAAAGAATACACCCCATGCAACCGCTAAAATTGGCACCTCAAAGTAAGAGGTAAAAAATACTGCTGCAGCAATTAAGCAAACATTGAGTAAAACCGGCGTAAAAGCAGGCACGGCAAAACGCCCATAGGTATTCAGCACGCCTGCAGCCATTGCCGTTAGCGATATAAAAAATAAATAAGGGAATGTTATGCGCAGCATAGTTGTTGCTAGAGCATATTTTTCAGGATCCGCCGCAAAACCTGGTGCGAACACCATGGTTAAATAAGGCGCACATATCACGCAAATAACGGTAATTAGCAGCAATATTGCCGCTAAAGTGCCATAAACATTCGATATTAAGCTTTTTACTTCAGTAGGCTTATTGGTTTTGTACTCATTAATAATAGGCACAAAGGCTTGTGAGAATGCGCCTTCGGCAAACATTCTTCTAAAGAAATTGGGAATTTTAAAAGCGAGAAAGAAAGCATCTGTAGCCATGCCTGCGCCAAACATACGCGCAAACACCATGTCTCTTACAAAACCTAATATGCGAGAGAGCAAGGTCCAAACACCTACCACTGAGCTAGATTTTAATAAACTGGACTTCTTTTCTGTAGCTTGGCGAGGCTCTTTCATTTGCCAATTGTAACGTAGCTATGAAAAATTTTCTTTAGCTAAAAAACAACTCAGCCAAAGATGCTCCCGGATCATCGGCTCGCATAAATGCTTCGCCGACTAAAAAGGCATGAATATCAGACTTACGCATTTCATCAACTGTCGCTTTAGTATGAATACCGCTTTCAGTTACAAATAAGCAATCTTTGGGTGCTAGCTTTTGTAAGGCATAAGTTGTATTTAAGTCGGTTTCAAAAGTACGCAAATTACGGTTATTTACACCAATTAAATCTGCATTAATTGCAGCCGCACGGTGTAACTCTTCTTCGTCATGAACTTCGACTAAGACATCCATGTTTAAGGATTTAGCTACGTCGTAAAGTGACAGTAATGTAGCATCGTCTAGGGCCGAAACAATCAACAATACGCAATCGGCCTGCATAGCACGCGCTTCGTATATTTGATACTCATCAACCATAAAGTCTTTTCTGAGAATAGGCAATTTGCAAGCCTTGCGAGCAGCTTTCAAATAATCTTCGTGGCCTTGGAAAAAGTCTCGGTCAGTTAATACCGATAAACATGCCGCACCGTTGGCTTCGTAACTTTGTGCAATTTCTGAAGGGATAAAGTTTTCTCTGATAACGCCTTTACTTGGCGATGCTTTTTTTACTTCAGCAATAACGGCTGCATTGCCTTTTGCAATATTGTTAAGCAAGGCTTGTTTAAAACCACGTGGTGCTTCTGCTTTCGCAGCTAATGCTTTTAAGTGCTCTAAACTAGCTGTTTCTTTACGCTCGTTAATTTCTTCAAATTTACGTGCGATTATTTTTTTAAGCACATCAGGTGTATTGATCATTTTCAACTCTTAACTTAACTGATGACTTAGCTGAATAAATTCAGCTAATTTTAATTTTGCTGCGCCACTGGCAATCACTTCTTTAGCCAGACTAATACCCTCTGCCAATGTTGTTGCTTTGCCCGCAACATAAATAGACGCGCCCGCATTTAATGCAACCATGTCCAGCGGCGTGCCGGCTTTGTTGTCTAATACTGACTCAATCATTTCTAAGCTACCTTCAGCCGACTCTACAAATATGTCAGCCAAGTCGCCACGCGCCAAATCAAAATCTTCTGGCTTCACAATATAGTTTTTTACTTCACCGTCTTTTAGTTCAGACACGTAAGTTTGTGAGGCAATACTTAATTCATCTAGACCGTCTTCGGCATGTACAACAAGCACATGCTTACTGCCAAGTTGTTTAAGTACATTGGCGAGTACATTCGTTAAGTCTTTATCAAAAACACCTAGTACTTGATGTGGCGCAGATGCCGGATTTGTTAAAGGACCAAGCACATTAAAAATAGTTCTTATCGCAAGTTCTTTACGCGGACCAATGGCATGCTTCATCGCGCCATGATGGTTCGGCGCAAACATAAAGCCTAAACCACATGACTCAACACAAGCTGCAACTTGATCAGCATTTAAATTTAAATTAACACCGGCTTTTTCGAGTACGTCGGCACTGCCTGAGCTGCTGGTTACTGAACGATTACCATGTTTGGCAACCTGGCAACCTGCCGCTGCTGCAACAATGGCCGACACCGTTGAAACATTAAATGTTTTTAAACCATCACCGCCCGTGCCACAGGTATCAACAATGTAGTCGCCTTGCACTTTAACTTTAGTAGATAACTCACGCATAACGGTTGCTGCTGCTGTAATTTCATCAACAGTTTCACCTTTGCAACGTAAGGCCACTAAGAAGCCACCAATTTGCGCAGGCGTTGCTTCGCCGGTCATAATCGCATTCATAACAATGCGCATATCTTCTTGGCTTAAATCTTTCTG
>CAYZLE010000200.1:0-3086 GCA_964479305.1 uncultured Gammaproteobacteria bacterium
AACGTTATCGTTAAAGCCGTATATTTACCCGTTCGACTTGGTCTTTCACTTGTGTCTTTTCTACTAACTTCGCCTTCAATATGTTCGTTAACAATATCGAGCATCGCGTCTTTAACGCCGGCTTCTGCCAAAACCATAACCTTAAGCGCAAAGGGGCATGGAAATTCTAATAATGTTTCTTCTTTATCACTCATAATTAATCACTAATTAAATATCGATAAAACCGAGTCACGCATAACCTGCCAAAGGTTGCCACGCGCCACCGCCGTTTTTGCGGTTATTGGGAACTTTTTCAGATCGGTTCCTTGAATTTTAATATCACCTTGACCATATCTAACACCTTGTTTTACAGGAGCCGTTAAAGATAGTTCTACATGCATCGTCGCTTTAAGGCTTGAGTAATGGCCACGAGGTATAGTCACGTAAACATCTTCTGCGGCTACTAAATCAACATTGCTTTGTTCACCTTTCCAAACTCTAGCCGTGCGTAATGTTTGCCCTTGGCTAAATAGCTTTTTAGTTTGATAGTAATGATATGCATAGTTAAATAAATTTTGCGTATATTTACTTCTAGCTTGCTCATTATTAGCACCGAGTAAAACAGTAATTAAACGCATATCGCCACGCTTAGCAGATGCCATTAGAGAGTAACCAGAGACATCGGTATGGCCGGTTTTAATGCCGTCTACACTTTCATCTCTCCATAACAAACGGTTACGGTTACGTTGGCTGATTTTGTTGTAGGTGAAGCTTTTTTCTGAGTAGTAGCCGTAATATTCTGGTAGATCACTAATCAGTGCTTTCGCCAAGATCATTAGGTCGCTTGCTGTTGTAAGATGCTCAGGGTCAGGCCAGCCTGTTGGGTTTTTAAAGTACGTTTTTGTCATGCCTAAACGCTGCGCCTCTGCATTCATTAAGGCGACAAATTTTTCTTCAGAACCGGAAATAAATTCGGCCAAAGCTACAGCAGCATCATTACCCGACTGCACGATTAAACCACGCAATAAGTCTTCCAGTTTAACGCGCTTACCTTGCTCAATGAACATACGTGAGCCGCCCATCTTCCATGCTTTTTTACTTACCAGAACTTCGTCATCAATACTCACTGCGCCTTTTCTTAACTGATTTAAAACCACATAGGCGGTCATAACCTTAGTTAAGCTAGCCGGCTCTAGCTGTTTATCTTGAGAGGACTGTGCAAGCACCTTGCCCGTATTCATATCCATCATTAACCATGCTTTAGCAGCAATAGATGGAGGGGCAGGTATAGCAACAATTTCGGCTTTAGCCTGTAGAGTAGCAAACTGAAGGCTGGCGAAAATTGCCAAAGCAAATAAAATTCTCATACTAATCTTTACGTTTAAGTTTTAGGAAGCGTTACGCCAGTTTGACCTTGGTATTTACCACCACGATCTTTATAAGATGTTTTACAAACTTCATCTGACTCATAAAACAACATTTGCGCCACACCTTCGTTAGCGTAAATTTTTGCAGGCAGCGGCGTTGTATTACTAAATTCTAAAGTTACGTGACCTTCCCACTCTGGCTCTAGTGGCGTTACATTTACAATAATGCCGCAACGAGCATAGGTAGACTTACCTAAACAAACCGTTAACACTGAGCGTGGAATTTTAAAGTACTCAACCGTGCGCGCTAAAGCAAAAGAGTTTGGTGGAATAATACAAACGTCATCTTTAACGTCTACGAAGTTACCTTCGTCGAAAGCTTTAGGGTCAATAATTGTTGAGTTTATATTAGTAAAAATTTTAAACTCATCGGCACAACGTACATCGTAACCGTAGCTAGATGTGCCGTAAGAAATGATACGTTCATCATTTACCGTTCGTACCTGCCCTGCCTCGTAAGGTGCGATCATGTCTTCATTTTCTGACATGCGCTTAATCCAATGATCTGACTTTATACTCATAGCTACTCTTCTAGTTTTTGTTAAGGCATACAATGCCGATTATTTAATTATTCTCTATTACAATTTCAGGGAAAGCCGACGAATAATCTTTCGACTTAAGCGATAACTTGGCAGCAGCCTGTCGTGCAATATCGCGGTATATTGAAGCAATATTACCCTCTGGATTTTCAACAAGCGTTGGTTTACCACTATCAACGTCTTTACGAATACTCATATCCAGTGGCAATTTGCCTAGTAAATTTATATCGTAGTCAGCCGCCATTCTCTCACCACCATCGGCGCCAAAAATAGCCTCTTCATGCCCACAGTTACTGCAAATGTGTGTACTCATGTTTTCTACTACACCCAAAACAGGTACGCGAACTTTTTCAAACATCTTTAAAGCTTTACGCGCATCAAGCAAGGCCATGTCTTGCGGAGTCGTCACAATGATTGCTCCACTCACCGGGATTTTTTGCGACAAGGTAAGCTGTACATCACCTGTACCTGGCGGCAAATCAATAATCAAATAATCTAAATCTTTCCACAGTACATCACGAATCATCTGTTCTAATGCTTGTGTAATCATTGGGCCACGCCAAACCATTGGCTGCTCGTCGTCGACCATAAAGCCCATCGACATTGACTGAATACCGTAAGCGACTTTAGGTAAAATTTTCTTCGCAGCATCGTCAACTTCAGGCTTACCTTTTAAGCCCAACATCAAGGGTTGGCTTGGGCCATAAATATCGGCATCTAAAATACCTACATTTGCACCCTCTGCTTTCAGCGCTAATGCAATATTTACTGCCGTAGTTGATTTGCCCACACCACCTTTGCCCGAAGCAATGGCAATGATGTTTTTAATTTCCGGCAAGGGTTTTACATTTTGCTGTACGGCGTGCGAAACAATCTTGCTACTAATGTCGTACTTTATAGCGCGCTCACCAATATGTGGGCGCAACACTGCTTCAATATTATTTTGTAATTCGGCATGATAGCCTTTAACGGGGAAACCAAAACATAAAGACAGTTCTACTTGCTCTTCTGACACTTGTACGTCTTTTAAAACTTTAGCTTTGACTAAGTTATTGTCTAAAAGGGGTTCATGGTAAGACGCAAGCTGCGTTTTAACAAATTCTGCTGTAATGGTGCTCATAATAATACTGTAATAATTGGG
>CAYZLE010000201.1:0-3056 GCA_964479305.1 uncultured Gammaproteobacteria bacterium
GTTACGACGATAGAACCTTATTTGAGTTTCTTATTTTGGAGGGTGCTCAGGCAGGATTAAGCTGGACAACGGTTTTAAATAAGCGTGCTCACTATAAAAAAGTATTTGATAATTTTGATGCTGTAAAAATCGCTAAATATAGTGATTCTAAAATAGAAGCCTTATTACAAAATCCAGGAATTATTCGTAATAAGTTAAAAGTGAATGCCGCTCGTGTCAATGCCCAGCTGTTTTTAGAAGTAGTTGAAGAGCACGGTAGCTTTTCTGACTATATTTGGCAATTTGTGGGTGGTAAGCCTATTCAGAATAAATGGAAAGTGATGTCTGAAGTGCCGGCTTCAACAGCTGAGTCTGATGCAATGAGTAAAGCCCTCAAAAAACGTGGCTTTAAATTTATTGGTACAACTATCTGTTATGCCTATATGCAAGCAGTAGGCATGGTGAACGACCATACTATTGATTGTGATCAATATGAAAAGTGTAAAGCCTTGTCAGCTTAAATAAAGGTAATAGCATTAAAATAGAACAGTCTAATAGTGATGATATTCAATTGCTAAATGAACCTTTAGAAATTATTTATCAAGATGAGCATTTGGTGGCTATAAATAAACCAGCTGGTTTATTGGTGCATAAAAGTCATGTTGATAAATATGAAAACCTAAATGCAATGCACTTATTGCGAGACCAGCTAGGGCAGTGGGTGTATCCGCTTCATCGTTTAGATAAACCGACCTCAGGTGTTTTATTGTTTGCTCTAGACCCAGGTTCGGCAAAACAAATGGGCGAGCAGTTTGAGCAGAAAGTCATCAGCAAAACTTATCTAGCAATCACCCGTGGTTACGTAGAGCTGGAAGGAGTGATTGACTATGCTTTAAAACCAGTCGCCGATTTTAAAAGTGATAAAAAACGTATAGCTCAAAAAGAAGCTCAAGAGGCTAAAACAGCTTATAAATGTTTAAAGCAAGTTGAGCTTCTATATGCAGTAGATAAGTATCCTAGCTCAAGGTATTCGCTTGTGGAGCTATATCCTGAAACAGGGCGTAAACATCAACTACGCCGACACTTGAAGCATATTAACCATCCCATAATAGGTGACCCACGTTATGGTAAAAGCGTGCATAACCGTTTTTTTCAATCGCAATTTGATTGTAGGCGTTTGTTGCTGGCTTCAACGCAGCTTCAATTTATGCACCCAGTAAACAATGAACAAATAACTATTAAAGCTGGTATAGGAGAAGAGTTTTCCAAGGTGCTAGGTATATTTGATTAAAAACATTATTTTGTGACAGAAGTAACAATTTTACAAAAATAACATGTTATATTTAAAAAACTTATTGAGAGAGGACTTCACATGAAAAAAATATTAAGTTTATCTGTAATGGCAGCAGTAATTGTTATAGCTGGCTGTTCTGGCAAAGAAGTAAAAAAAGACACATCTTATAAAGCGCAGGCGGGCGGAAAACCGACAGCGATTATACAGTCTGACTTTGTGGTTAACGGTAAAGTTTTACCTGACTACCGCGGTAAGCAAACAACTTTTATTCAAGCTGATCGTCAACGTGTTGATATCAAATTAAGATTTGATTCTTTTATAGCGCGTACATTCTTTAAAAACAATGACACAACAAATATTACTCGTATTGATCAGCGTAAAGAGTGGGCTACTAATAATACTGATAAAACTTATACCGAATGTCCTTTAGGTGGTTGTGATGTTCCTTCGCTAGCAGAAATAATGGGTGCTAATCAGCAACAGGGTGAGCAAACTAGCTATAACCCTGAAGAAGGTGATGCTCAATGTCCTTTACGAGTGGTTAAACGAGAGTTAACAGTTAAGGACACAGGTCAAAGACGTGTTATTAATGGCTTTAAAGCTAAGCAGTATCAAGCTGTTTGGGAAATTGTTGCGCAAGACAAAAAAGCGAAAAAAGATTCTAGCAAAATGATTGGTGACTTCTGGGTAACAGATGCTACTAGTAGCATGAGCAATGGCTTTGCATTGCAGCGTCAATACTCCCAAAACTATGCACGAGCACTTCCTAAAGACCATCCTTTGTCGCGTTTTATGGGTAAAGATATAGCTTCTGTATTAGCAGTGTTTACTGGAAGTAATAACGAAGCTTGGAAACGAGATGTACAGCGTAAGTTTGCTATTATTCAAGGCCAACCAATTTCCACTAAAATGGAATGGTTTGTAGATGCTAATGCTTGCCAAGACGTGTATGCAACAAGTGAAAAGAAAACTGAAATTACAGACCTTGCTTCTCTAAAAGGTGCGATCACTGGCTTTTTAGGTAAGAAAGCTTCACAAGCAGCGAAAAACCGTTTTGGAGTTAAAGAGGGCGAGCCAATTTTTAGATTTATTAGTGATGTTAAAAAGGTGCAGTATATTCCTCAAGATACATCTAAATTTAATAAACCCGCTTATAAGTTACAAAATCGCGGTTAATATCGCATAAGCACTAAATAAAAACGGCTAGACTTAATATTAAGTCTAGCCGTTTTTTTTATGTCCGCTTAAATATGTTTAATTAAAAGTGATTTTTTGCTGAGCATTAATGCTGATATTAACTCGGCCTTCAAGAAAATCAACAATCGCTTTACCCGCTATATCAAATAGCCAAGCTTCTTTAATCAGCTTAATATCTCTGTTGCCTGTAACTAGTTTTTCTAGCTCTTTACGCGAAGCAATATTATTAATAGAAATATTATTTTCATCAGCCTTTAATTTAATAATGGCATTAATAATATCAATCATAGCTTGCTGCTCTGAATTAATTTTAATACGGTTCTGTAGTTCAGGCCATTCATCTTGTGGCAGTTTTAAAGCATCATTTATTAAGTTCAGTAGCGTAGGCAAGTACTTTTCTAGTTTATCAATGCCACGAATGCTGGCGGCATCATCGGGAGTTTTAGGTGATATGCGAGCTAGGTCGAATAATATATCGTCGTACATCACCCATTTTCTAGGGATGTTTTTGTTGATAGCAAGTTCTTCACGCCAGCGGGCTAAGCTTTGTAATACGGCTAGCTGAACACCACGAAGTTTGTTGCAG
>CAYZLE010000202.1:0-3051 GCA_964479305.1 uncultured Gammaproteobacteria bacterium
ACCTACGGCCTTCGGGTTATGAGCCCGACGAGCTGCCAGACTGCTCCACCCCGCATCAGACAGGCGCGTATAATAGACATCTAACCCTAAATTAGCAAGCTTTTTTATCGACTTATTTAATAAAGCCTTAACAATCATATTCTTGGATGAGCGAATACAAAAAAGCCCGCTCATTGTTAAATAAAGCGAGCCTTTTATCACTTCCTAAGAAGCGTAGTTTTTATAGAAGATCTGAGATTGCGTCTCTTTCTTCAACTAGCTCTTTCTCTGTCGCTTTCATACGATCACGGCTAAAGTCACTAATTGGTAAACCTTCTACCATTGTGTATTTGCCATCTTTACAAGTCATTGGGAAAGAGTAAACAATACCCTCTGCAATGCCGTAAGGATTATTAGCTTTAACTGGAACAGCCATGCTAACCCAATCGCCTTCAGCTGTGCCTAGCGCCCAAGAACGCATGTGGTCAATCGCTGATGATGCTGCAGATGCCGCAGATGAAGCACCACGTGCTTTAATAATAGCTGCACCACGTTGCTGAACAGTAGGAATAAAGTCTTCAACCAACCAGTTTTCGTCAACTAGGTCTGAAGCGTCTTTACCGTCAACTTTCGTTGCAGAAATATCTGGGTATTGAGTAGCTGAGTGATTGCCCCAGATAGTCATGTTTGTGATTTTAGTGTGGTGAACACCTGTTTTATCAGCAAGCTGAGATAAAGCACGGTTATGATCTAAACGTGTCATCGCCGTAAAGTTTTCGCTTGGTAAGTCTGGTGCATTTGAAAGAGCGATTAAAGCGTTAGTATTTGCAGGGTTACCTACTACTAATACTTTAATGTCACGGCTAGCGTGTTCATTCATTGCTTTACCTTGTGCAGAGAAAATTTGCGCATTAGCTTCTAATAAGTCTTTACGCTCCATACCAGGACCACGAGGACGAGCACCTACTAGCAATGCGTAGTCAGCATCTTTAAATGCAACATTTGCATCGTCTGTAGAAATAATGTCTGTTACTAATGGGAATGCACAATCGCGCAATTCCATTTCAACACCTGAAAGTGCACCCATTGCTGGTGTAATTTCCAACAATTGCAAAATAACAGGTTGATCTGGACCTAACATATTGCCAGCAGCAATACGGAAGATAAGTGAATAGCTAATTTGACCAGCTGCGCCAGTAATGGCAACACGAACGGGAGCTTTCATTATGCTTTCTCCAAAAGACTTAAAATAATATTGCCGCGCATTCTACTTGAGTCCTTGCGACTATTCCATACTTGACTCATGAATATTGAAATATTCCTAAATTATAGGCTTATTTTTTTATATTTTTGTAGTTTAACATCAGCCATTGAATACAAACTACAGCGGCTGCATTTCTAATTTTGCCTTCTTGAAGCCATTTATAGCTTTCTTCGCGAGAAATTACATGCACAAGTATATCCTCACCCTCAATAGCTAAGCCATGTATAGACTGATTATCGCTTACAGATAAGCTAGTTGGCGCACAATAACAATGCAAATACTCTGAAGAAGCACCTGGTGTAACAAAATAGTCGGCTATTGGAAGAAGCTTAGTCACTTCACAGCCGGCCTCTTCAAGAGCTTCACGACGAGCCACATCCTCAGGCTCTTCGGCTTCATCGATAATGCCTGCAATAGGCTCTATTAACCATGGATTCTCAGATGCCATTGCCCCCGCTCGAAATTGCTCTATTAATAAGACTAGGTCGTTTTCAGGGTCATAAGGCAAAACAGCCGCAGCTGAACCACGCTCAAAGACTTCGCGCTCTACTGTATAAGTGCCACCAGCGAAACGATCAAACTCTATTTTATATTTATCTACTTGAAAATAACCTTTAAAAGGCGTCGCTTTATTTAGGGTTTGCCATTTCATGCTGCTCATTCCATAATGCTAGTGAATCTTTAACGAATATTACTATAAATAAGTATCAGGACGATGTATGCCCAATAAGAATTATGACGAATTTGTACTGATGCTGCATGAATTAATTGGTATGAATGGCCATTATTCTGGCGAAGAATATCAATTAGTTGAAATAATAGACCACCCTGACGCTAGCTCTACCACCAAACGCGGCCCTGAAATTGTACTTGTACCAGCCGACGCCGATAGAATAATTCAAGACAGTATGTTTGGCGAAGCACGCCGTAAGGTAGACGCCACCTTTACAGTAGCAGCATTAAGCGACATAAAAACCAAACAGCTACACCCTGCTTTTGCTGAGTTTGTTGGTAATGAAATTCAGCGAATGCTTGAAGCCAGTTTACCTACTTAACAGCCTACCGCTTTACTCGTAAGCCTCAATAGGCGCGCACGAGCACACTAAGTTTTTGTCACCATATACATTATCAACACGCCCTACTGGCACCCAGTATTTATTGTCACGTAAATTTTGTAAGGGGTAAGCCGCGGTATCGCGAGAATATTGTCCAGACCAAGCCTCACTCATTAACACCTGCGCTGTATGAGGTGCATTAAATAAGGGATTATCATCCTCAGGCCATTCTTTGTTTTGAACTTGCTTAATCTCATGCTTTATTTGCTTCATGGCAAATATAAAACGATCAATCTCTTCTAAAGACTCACTCTCGGTAGGCTCAATCATTAAAGTGCCGGCCACAGGGAAAGACATAGTCGGAGCGTGGAAACCATAATCAATTAAACGCTTAGCAATATCATCTACTGTTACACCAGTTTCTTGGCTAATGGTACGAATATCAATAATACACTCGTGAGCCACCATGCCTTTTGTACCTGTATATAAGACTGGATAATCGGCTTCTAGCTGTTTAGCAATATAGTTGGCATTTAAAATAGCCACTTCTGTTGCACGGCGTAAACCCTGCGCGCCCATCATCTTTATATACATCCAACTTATAGGCAATATGCTGGCACTACCCCATGGAGCAGCAGAAACCATATCGCCTCGAGTTTGTTTATTTAAAGCAAAGTGGTTAGGCAAAAAGGCCTTAAGGTGTTCACCAACAGCAACCGGCCCTACACCCGGCCCACCACCACCATGCGGTAT
>CAYZLE010000203.1:0-3034 GCA_964479305.1 uncultured Gammaproteobacteria bacterium
CTGCCATTGTGCTACCTAAGCCTAATTGAGGAATTGGATTGCCTGTTAGGTTAAGTGAGATAAATACAGCTGGAATGGTGTAAGCAAAGATTAGAATTACGTACTGCGCAATTTGCGTGTAAGTAATACCTTTCATGCCGCCCAATGTTGCATAGAATAATACGATGAACATGCCTACTAATAAGCCTGTGCCATAGTCTACTTCTAAGAAACGTGAGAAGGCTACGCCGATACCTTTCATTTGGCCAATTACATAAGTAATTGAAGCTACAATTAAACATACAACGGCAACAACGCGCGCTGTGTTTGAATAGTAACGATCACCAATAAATTCTGGCACGGTGTACTTACCGTATTTACGTAAGTATGGAGCCAGAAGCATAGCAAGTAGTACATAACCACCTGTCCAACCCATTAGAAATACTGAGCCGCCATAACCTAAGAAGGCGATTAAGCCCGCCATAGAAATGAATGAAGCTGCAGACATCCAATCGGCCGCTGTAGCCATACCGTTAGCAACAGGGTTTACGCCACCACCAGCAACATAAAAGTCTTTGGTGTTACCGGCACGCGCCCAAATAGCTATACCTATATATGTGGCGAATGTTAAGCCAACAATAATAAAAGTTAATGCTTGTAAAGTCATGGTTATCTCCCCTAGTCTTCGCTGACGCCGTATTTACGATCTAATTTACCCATTAATCGTGAATACACAAAAGTTAAAACTACAAAGGTGTAGATAGAACCTTGTTGTGCAAACCAAAAACCAAGCTTGTAACCGCCTAGTTGGACCCCGTTTAAAACATCAACTAACAATATGGAGCAAACAAAAGAAACAAAAAACCAAATTGCTAATAAGCAAGCAACGATTTTTAAGTTCTCTTTCCAGTAAGCTTCAGCTTGTCCTTTATTTTTGAAAGACATAGTCCTCCCCCTTCTTGTTATTTATTAAAATATCTTTTCAGATAGATGCCAATGTATTAGAGTGCGGAGTACAAAACTGTAAGACTTTTGTCGTATATTCGACTAAAGTCTAATGAAGAGAAAGGGATCTAAAGATGCCAATAACAATAATTGCACCATCCATAATTCTTTATGTAGCTTTTCTTTTTTGGATTGCTAAAGTTGGTGAATCAACGCGCGAAAATAAAAGTAGCTGGACTCACCATCCTTTTATATATGCACTTGCTCTAGGTGTGTATTGCACGTCATGGACTTTTTACGGTTTAGTAGGTACGGCATCAGAAAATGGTTGGAGCTTCTTACCTATTCTTTTAGGTCCAATGCTCATGTTTACTTTTGGTAATAAATTACTGAAACGTATATCGCTCATATGCCGACAAGAAAATATTCATAGTTTGGCTGATTTTATTTCTTCGCGTTACGGTAAGCGCCAGGGTATTGCTACGACGGTAACCATTATTATGTTGCTAGCAACAGTGCCTTATATTGCTTTACAACTTAAGGCGGTATCCAGTTCTTTGTTTTTAGCTGTTGGCGCTATTGATGAATTTAATCCTTTAGTTGTTACCTTGGTGATAACAGCGAGTATTGTTTTGTTCTCTGTTTTAATTTGTACTAAGCAAGTTGAAACGTCTGGTTATCAACCAGGTTTGATGACGGCTATTGCATTTGAATCTTTGTTTAAGTTAATTGCTTTTGCCATTATTGCTATTGTTGCGGTTTATGTTATTTCTACAAACGACAAACCAGAACTTAGTGTTAAGGCATTACATTCTTTTTCTGATTTTAGTATAGATATACGTTTTATTACGATGACTTTGATTTCTGCCTTTGCAGTCATTTGTTTGCCTAGAATGTTTCATATAACTTTTGTTGAGCAATTATCTTTTAGGCATTATAAAACTGCTCGTTGGGCATTCTGTTTATACCTAATTATTATTTGTGTTTGCATATTTTTAATTGCCTGGGCCGGTAATATTGCATTTTCTAATGGCAATATTCGAGGCGATGATTTTGTTCTCGCCCTGCCCTTAAGTATTGATTCGCAGTTGGTTATGGTCGTTGCGTTTTTAGGCGGTTTTTCTGCGGCTACCGCTATGATTATTGTGGCAAGTGTGACCTTGAGCCGCATGGTTTCTAACGATGTTATTTTACCTTTACTTCTGAAGCACAGCTCTCTTAAATATAAAAACTATTCTTTAATTCTAGTTAGTATTCGTCGCCTTACAGTAATAGCTATTATTGTATTGTCGTACATTTACTATTCACTGTTCGCTGAAAACGTGGCCTTAACCAGCATCGGTTTAATTGCCTTTGCGCTAGCGGTTCAGCTTATGCCATCAATACTATTTGGTTTGTATTATAAGTTAGGGAACTACAAAGGTGTTTACGCCGGTTTAATGGCTGGCACAGCAGTATGGTTTTATGCCTTAATGATTCCGCTTTTATCAGATGCAAATTTAATTGGTGATTACTTAATTGAAAATGGTTTATTTGGAATTGCTTGGTTGCGTCCTCATCATTTATTAAATATTGATATAAGCGATGCTTTTACCCGTTCTGTCATTATTAGTTTAAGTGCCAATGTAGCGTTTTATTTAATTTTCTCAGGCTTGTCGACAAAGGTTTTATTAATCGACCGTATACAAGCAATGACCTTTTCTTTGGCGGGTCGTAAGCCTAAATCTCGTAAAGCAATAACAAACGTGACTTACGATGACTTAGAGTCTTTGCTAAGACAGTTTTTAGGCGACTCTAAAACAAGTGCATTTTTTTACAAGCTAAATAAAAGTGACACTAATGCAGATAGTGACTTCATTAAAGTTTGTGAAGAGCAGCTTTCTAATGTGATTGGTGTAGCCTCGGCCCGTCGTTTAATTAGATCTTTAGAAGAAGATTCAAACTTTGCGATGGAAGATGTTTTTTCAATGTTTGAAGAAACCACTCGTGCCTTACGTTTTAATCAAGACATGTTGTATGCCTCTTTTGAAAGTATTTCATCAGGCATTAGTATTTGTGACGCTGATTTACGCATGGTGGCATGGAATAAAAATTACGAAAACATGTTCAA
>CAYZLE010000204.1:0-2975 GCA_964479305.1 uncultured Gammaproteobacteria bacterium
ATTGCTCGTGTTCAATTGATTGAAAAGTTAAAACGTCGCTAAAAAACGTTTCCAACTAGCTAAAAACAAACAAAATTTCATCTTATGTATTGTTAAAGGTTAAATATCTTTAACAATCCTTACTATTAGGTTTACAAAGAACCTTTCCCAAGCTATTCTCGTTCCAATTTAATCAATGCCAAGGTCACTTCGTGTCTAAAGTAAATATCGTAATCCTAGCAGCGGGTAAAGGTACTCGTATGCGCTCTGCACTTCCTAAGGTGCTTCACACACTTAGCCATAAAACATTACTCGGCCATGTAGTCGATACAAGTCGTGCTGTAAATGCCGATAATATTTGCGTAGTTTATGGTCACGGTGGTGACAAAGTATTAAAAACATTTGAAGGCCAAAACGACATAGCTTGGGCTGAGCAAAAAGAACAGCTCGGAACCGGTCACGCTTTAAAAGTGGCTATACCACAACTAGAAAAAGACGGCGTTATTTTAGTTTTATACGGTGACGTTCCACTAACGCGTCAAGAAACACTACAAAAGCTAATTGACGACTGTGATGACAATAACGTTGCTCTGCTTACAGCAAAAGTAGAAGACTCTACTGGCTATGGACGCATTGTTAGAAATGCTGACGGTAAAGTAAACGCAATTGTTGAACACAAAGACGCTTCAGCGGAACAATTAAACATTAAAGAAATTAACACCGGCATTTTGGCGCTACCAGCTTCAAAAGTAGAAGCCTGGGTAAACTCTTTTAATAACGATAATGCTCAAGGTGAATACTACCTAACAGACGTAATCGAGCTTGCCGTTAATGAAGGCTGCAATATCAAAACAACATGTGTTGAAGACTTTTATGAAACATTAGGCGTTAATAGCCGTATGCAACTTGCAGAGCTAGAGCGCTATTACCAAAGCCAACAAGCCGATGCCTTAATGGCTGTTGGTGTAACACTGCGTGATCCAGCTCGCATTGATGTTCGTGGTGATTTAACCATAGGCCAAGACAGTATTCTTGATGTAAATAACGTATTTAAAGGCAGATGTGAAATTGCTGCAAATGTAGAAATTGGTGCGAATTGTGTATTTAACAATGTAAAAATTGGCGAAGGCACTAAAATTTTAGATAACTGTGTCATCGAAGATACAGAAATTGGGACAAATGCCAACATAGGTCCTTTTGCACGACTAAGGCCAGGCACAGTTCTTGCTAATAACACTAAAGTTGGAAACTTTGTAGAAATTAAGAAAGCCGTGATTGATGACGGCAGCAAAGTTAACCACTTAAGTTATGTTGGTGATGCAAAAGTAGGTAAAGACGTAAATATAGGCGCTGGAACCATTACTTGTAACTACGACGGCGCAAATAAACACCTTACAACCATTGAAGCTAATAGCTTTATTGGTTCTAACAGTGCCCTTGTAGCGCCTGTAACAATTGCCGAAGGTTCGACAATTGCCGCAGGTTCGACAATTACAGCTGACACCGACAAAGAGACATTAACCGTGGCGCGCGCAAAGCAGCGAGCTATACCAGGCTGGAAACGCCCAGTTAAAAATAAAAAGTAGGATAATTTATGTGTGGAATAGTTGGAGCAATAAGCGGACGTAATGTCGCTTCAATATTAATTGAAGGTTTAAAGCGACTTGAGTACCGTGGCTACGATTCAGCAGGTTTAGCTATTGTAGACAGCAGCAACACAATTAACCGTGCTCGCGCACTGGGTAAAGTTGTTGAGCTAGAAAAAGAGTATAAAGAATTAGCATTTAGTGGCTCGTGCGGTATTGCACATACGCGTTGGGCAACACATGGTGTTCCATCTGTAGCTAATGCGCACCCTCATGTTTCGAATGATCGTTTAGCCGTAGTGCATAACGGTATTATCGAAAACTTTGAAGAGCTACGTGAACAGCTTAAAGGCAAAGGCTATAAATTTACTTCAGAAACAGATACAGAAGTTATTGTTCATCTTGTAGATTCACATTTAGATAGCAGCGAATCATTATATGACGCTGTAAAAAAATCAGTTAAAGAACTTGAAGGCGCTTACGCTATTGGCGTAATCAACAAAGATAACGATAACGAAATTGTAACTTGCCGTAACGGTAGTCCATTAGTAATTGGTTTAGGTTTCGAAGAACACTTTATTGCTTCAGACGTACACGCACTACTGCCTGTAACACAACGTTTCATTTTCTTAGAAGAAGATGACATGGCAATCATCACAAAAGAAAAAGTAACTATTTTTGATGAGTCTGGTAAAGAAGTTGAACGCGAAGAAAAACTATCTGAACTAAGCGGTGATGCTGTTGGTAAAGGTGAGTATAAGCATTACATGCTTAAAGAAATTTACGAGCAACCTGATTGCATCGTTAACACACTAGAAGGTCGTTTAGGCGATGAAGGTGTTTTACCTGGCGTACTAGGTATCAACTCTGATGAAATTTTATCGCAAGTTAAAACAGTAAAAATTATTGCTTGTGGCACAAGTTACCATGCAGCATGTATTACCGCTTACTGGATTGAAAAGATTGCTGAAATTCCATGTTCAGTAGAAATTGCGAGTGAGTTCCGTTACCGCAAAATTATCGTTCCTGAAAAAGCATTGTTTGTAACCATTTCACAGTCTGGTGAAACAGCCGATACAATGGCTGCGCTTCAATACGCAAAAGAAAAAGGTTATTTCGCGAGTTTATCTGTTTGTAACGTGCCAGAAAGTTCACTAGTACGTGAGTCAGACTTAGCGCTTATGACGCGTGCAGGTCCAGAAATTGGTGTTGCATCAACAAAAGCATTTACAACACAGCTTGTTGCTTTATATCTTTTAACATTAAGCTTGGCAAAACACACTCGCCCAGATGATTTAGAACTTCAAAAGCAAGGTGTTGCAGACCTTAAAGCACTGCCTGCTTTAATTTCAGAATCCTTAAGTCTAGATGATGAAATTAAAAAATTATCAGAAGACTTTATCGATAAGC
>CAYZLE010000205.1:0-2970 GCA_964479305.1 uncultured Gammaproteobacteria bacterium
GGCTGGTGGTTTAATAGATAGTTTAAACCCTTGTAGTAGTTAGCTGCATTTTTACTTTCAGCAACTTTTCTTTTTTTAGAGCGATAACCTGCAATCCATCCGCAACTCGCTGCAACGGGCAATAGAACCCATAACCATTCCATTAATGATAGCCGCCCATAGGTGATTTTCGAAGCTGCGAAACTTCTTGCTTGAGGTCGCTAAGTTCTTTATTTAGTCTTTTAATTTTTAAGCCTTGTTTAAATACAAGCAAGGCATAGACTAACCAAGAAATAATTAAGCCCGATGCAAAAGATATGGCTAGAACAGCAATAAGTGGTAGTTTAATTGCTGAGTCATTAAGTAGATTGAATTGAACCGGATGAAAATTATTGTTGGCAACAAACACACAAAACAGTGTGATGATTAATACAGATATTATAAGAATCCATTGCTTAATTTTTTTCATACAGGGATAAGCTATTTCAATAGTGAAACTTGATTATACTTTACCGCAAAAAAAAAGGACAGATAACTGTCCTTTTAAATATAGCTGGCTTAATTTAGCTTATGTAATTAGCTAGATGCGCCGTTGTTCACATCTTCCCGAAGTTTTTTACCCGGTTTAAAATGTGGAACATGTTTGCTTGGAAGCGATACCGTGTCACCTGTTTTGGGGTTACGCCCCATTCTTGGTGGGCGATAGTGTAATGAAAAGCTGCCGAAGCCTCTTATTTCAATACGCTCGCCTTCTGATAATGCATCACTCATCTTCTCAATTAAGCTTTTAACTGCAAGCTCAACATCTTTATAGCCAAGATGCCCTTGCTTTTGAGCAAGTGCTTCTATGAGCTCAGATTTAGTTACTGCATTATCATCATTCATTCTTTATATCCCCAATTAGAGTCTAACAGAAAGAAAACGGTATCGTTTCATACTTAGGTATTACTTATCAGACTTCATCTGGTCTTTTAGGATATCACCTAAAGTCGCAGAAGAACCTGAGTTTGAGTAATCTTGCATAAGAGCCGCTTCATCATCGTTATCTTTAGACTTAATAGATAAGTTGATAACACGGTTTTTACGATCAACATTAATAATTTTAGCTTCAACTTCTTCGTCAGCTTTAAGAACTAGTGTTGCGTCTTCAACGCGATCACGATTAATTTCTGAAGCACGTAGTGTTGCTTCAATGCCTTCAGCAAGTTCAACTGTTGCCGCTTTAGCTTCAACCGCTGTTACTTTACCTTTAACAATTGTACCTTTAGGGTTTTCACTTACGTATAGAGTAAATGGATCACTTTCCATTTGCTTAACGCCTAGAGAAATACGCTCACGCTCAGAGTCGATTGCAAGAACAGTTGCTTCAAGCTCTTGACCTTTACTAAATGCACGTACAGCTTCTTCACCTGGAAGATCCCAAGATAGGTCTGATAAATGCACTAGACCGTCGATGCCGCCGTCAAGACCGATGAAGATACCAAAGTCAGTAATTGACTTAATGTTACCTTTAACCTTGTCGCCTTTAGATTTAAGTGCTGCGAACTCTTCCCAAGGATTAGTGTGACACTGTTTCATACCTAGAGAGATACGACGACGTTCTTCGTCGATGTCTAGAAGCATTACTTCAACTTCGTCACCTAATTGAACTACTTTGCTTGGGCTAACGTTTTTGTTTGTCCAGTCCATTTCAGATACGTGCACCAAACCTTCAACACCATCTTCAACTTCTACGAAACAACCGTAGTCAGCAATGTTTGTTACTTTACCGAACAAGCGGCTGCCTGTTGGGTAACGACGTGTAATGTCTAACCAAGGATCTTCACCTAATTGTTTCAAGCCTAATGAAACACGGTTACGTTCACGGTCAAACTTAAGTACTTTAACGTCAATTTCGTCACCAACATTTACAACTTCTGAAGGGTGATTAACACGCTTCCAAGCCATATCTGTGATGTGTAGTAAGCCGTCTAAGCCGCCTAGGTCCATAAATGCACCGTAGTCAGTTAGATTCTTCACTACGCCTTTAACGCTATCGCCTTCTTGTAACTTGTCGATGAACTCTTTACGTTCTTCGCTAAATTGGCCTTCAATAATGGCACGACGTGAAACAACAACGTTGTTACGCTTCTTGTCCATTTTGATAACTTTAAATTCAATTTTCTTACCTTCAAGGTGAGTTGTGTCACGTACTGGACGTACATCAACAAGAGATCCTGGTAAGAATGCGCGAACGTCTTTAATGTCAACTGTGAAGCCACCTTTTACTTTAGAAGTAATGATACCTTCGATTGACTCGTCAGATAGGTGAGCTTTTTCTAGCTCAGTCCAGCTGCGTTCACGTTTCGCTTTTTCGCGAGATAGTTTAGTTTCACCAAAACCATCTTCAAGCGTGTCTAAAGAAACTTCAACTACGTCGCCAACGGCAACTTCTAGTTCACCTTCTTCATCTAGGAATTGTACTAAAGGAATAACACCTTCAGATTTTAAACCAGCTGTTACTACAACAACATCAGATTTGATGTCGACAACAGTACCGGTAATGATTGCGCCAGGAGTCATTTCGACTTTAGCGATACTTTCTTCAAATAATTGAGCAAAATTTTCAGACATGTTTTTACTTTTCTTCTATGTAGAGCTAGCTATCCTAGCTTTGCTTTACTGTTCGTTAACCACTTTCATCCGTGAATGCGGTATAAAAAATATGACTAATTAGTGTGGTTTCAACCTTTATAAATAGATCTTTTCAACTAATTCGTACACTTGTTTACAGACTTCTTCGATAGGCATTTCACTGGTATCAATGACTACTGCATCTTCGGCAGGCTTCAAAGGAGAGATAGGACGATTAAAGTCTCGTTCGTCTCTAGCTTCTATATCCCGCTCGAGGTCGGCGAGATTAGCATCTAATCCTTTGTTTTTCAACTGATTATATCGTCTTTCTGCTCTTTTTTTAGAGCTGGCGGTCAAATAGATCTTTAATGGTGCATC
>CAYZLE010000206.1:0-2521 GCA_964479305.1 uncultured Gammaproteobacteria bacterium
AATCACGAATACGAGGGATTGCGATATTGATCAGACGATCTAAAAATTCATACATATGCTTTTTACGCAATGTAACTTTTACACCAATTGGATAATCGTCACGAATACTAAATCCGGCAATAGATTTTTTAGCCTTCGTTACAACCACCTTTTGGCCTGCAATTTGCTCCATATCAGAAACTACTTTTTCAATTAGTTTCTTGTCACGTACAGCCTCGCCCACACCAGTATTAAGTGTAATTTTTTCAATACGTGGAACTTGCATAACATTCTTGAAACCAAACTTCTCCATTAACTGAGAACGTACAGTTTCATTATAAAATTCTTGTAAACGAGCCATGTTATTTAATCTCTATACGTCAACTACTTCACCGTTCGACTTAAAAAAGCGTACTTTCTTATTGTCTTTAAGAACTTTAAAGCCAATTCGATCACCTTTATTAGTTGAAGGGTTAAATACCATTACATTTGAAATATCCAGTGGCATTTCACGCTCAACTATTCCACCTGCTACACCAGCATTTGGGTTGGGCTTTTCATGCTTCTTTGCGATATTTATACTTTCCACAACGACACGCTTATCACTAAGAACTTTTAAAACAGTTCCTCGTCTACCTTTGTCTTTTCCTGCGATTACTATTACTTCGTCGCCTCTGTGTATTTTTTGCATGTCTTTATACTTCTAAATTGTTCTGCTTATATGTATTAAAATTAAATCTTTTATAAAACTTCTGGAGCTAAAGATATAATTTTCATAAACTTTTCAGTTCTCAATTCACGTGTTACTGGTCCAAATATACGTGTACCTATTGGTTGTAAATTTGCGTTTAACAATACAGCCGCATTAGTATCAAACCGAATTAACGAACCATCTGTACGTCTAACACCTGCAGCAGTTCTAACCACTACAGCGTTATAAACTTCACCTTTTTTTACCTTGCCACGCGGTATAGCATCTTTAATGCTTACCTTAATAACATCTCCGATTCTTGCATATCTTCTATGCGATCCACCAAGCACCTTGATGCACTGGAGCCTGCGTGCGCCACTGTTGTCTGCTGCTTCCAGCTGTGTTTGCATCTGTATCATAACTAGCCCTCATCAAACCTAGGTTTCAGCACCATGTTCTATGATCTTAACCAAAGCCCAAGATTTGGTTTTTGACATAGGGCGACATTCACGTATTGCTACCATATCGCCAATAGAGCATTCATTATTTTCATCATGCACATGCAACTTCGTAGAGCGACGTATGTATTTTTTATACAACGGGTGCTTTACTTGACGTTCTAACAAAACAGTAATGGACTTATCCATTTTGTTACTAATAACCTTACCTTGCAGTGTTCGTATCTTGTTTTCTTCAGACATTCGAAACTCTCAAGGAAAAGGAATTTAAATTAAGCATTTGCATATATAAGTATTCTTTAAAAATTATTAATAATTATTTTTGAGCTGTTTTCTCATTCATAATCGTTTTTACACGAGCAATATTCTTTTTATTTAACTTAAACAAATGCACACGCGTTGCTTGACCAACGCCCTTTTGCATACGCAAGTTAAACTGTTCTTTACGTAATTCTAAAAGCTCGTCTCCAAGCTCTTTTACAGATTTACTTCTTAATTCTTCGACTTTCATATATATATTCCAGTTACATCACTGTTCTGGAAACAAAGGCGGTTTGAATAGGCAGTTTAGCGGCCGCTAATTTAAAAGCTTCTCGCGCAACTGTTTCATCTACACCTTCCATTTCGTACAACATTTTTCCTGGTTGAATCTTCACAACCCAAAACTCCACATTTCCCTTACCTTTACCTTGTCTAACCTCTAGAGGCTTTTTAGTTACAGGTACATCTGGGAATATTCTTATCCAAATTTTACCGCCACGCTTTACATGTCTTGTCATTGCACGACGTGCTGCTTCAATTTGTCGCGCTGTAATACGGCCTCTTGTAACAGCTTTTAAGCCATACTCACCAAAACTTACCTTGTTTCCATTTTGCGCTAAGCCACGGTTACGGCCTTTAAATTGTTTGCGAAATTTTGTACGTTTAGGTTGTAACATGTCAGTTAATAAATATTTTTAGTTAGTTTTCTATTTTGACTTTTTCTTTGAAGCAGGTGCTTTCGGCGCACTTTCTGTATTAGCTTCATTTTCTTTAGCATGCAAATCAAAAACATCGCCCTTATATATCCAGGTTTTAATACCAATGATGCCGTAAGTTGTTAATGCTTCGGCCGTACCGTAATCAATATTGGCACGCAAAGTATGCAGAGGAACTCGTCCTTCTCGATACCACTCACTACGTGCTATTTCAGCACCATTTAGACGACCGCCTACATTTACTTTCACACCTAGAGCGCCAAGGCGCATTGCGTTACTAACGGCTCTTTTCATTGCTCGTCTAAACATAATTCGACGTTCAAGTTGTTGAGCTATACTTTCAGCTACTAACTGCGCATCAATTTCTGAAATTCCTCCTTTTCTTTGTCCTTATCTTTCTTGCGGGATCGAGATCG
>CAYZLE010000206.1:2531-2968 GCA_964479305.1 uncultured Gammaproteobacteria bacterium
ATTTCTTCTATATTAATCTTTACATTATTAACACTTAAGCCTGTTCTACGTGCAACTTCTTGACGTAATGCTTCAATATCCTCGCCTTTTTTACCAATAACAATTCCAGGGCGAGCTGTATGAATTGTAATAAACGCAGCTTTTGCAGGACGATCAATCTGGATCCTACTAACCGAAGCTTGAGATAACTTTTTCTTTAAATATTCGCGTATTTCCAAATCACTTTGCAAAAAATCTGCATAGCCTTTACCTTCCGCATACCACCTTGATGTCCATTCGGTGGATATTCCTAAACGTATTCCAGTTGGATGTACTTTTTGACCCATGATCTAGCAGATGCCCTTGGTTAATGAAAAGATTTTATTGGCTTTACGCATACTATTTCTCAATATATTTCTTGTTATTACTAACTATCACTAACTTCAACAGTTATATGA
>CAYZLE010000207.1:0-2967 GCA_964479305.1 uncultured Gammaproteobacteria bacterium
ATATAGCCTCCTATATAAAATTTTTCTTTATCATCTCCTTGTGGCATAACAGGGTATTCTTTTTCAGAGAGTTGTCCAAATAAACTATCCTTTGATTTATATCCATCGTCACCCTCTCGTTCACGCAACTCCTTGATAGTTATGCCATTGCGTGTTCCTCGTATAAGTTGATCTGGAAATTTTGACTGGCCATGTACATCAAGTAAATATCCACGACCCCAACGACCTTTGATTTCTGAGACAAGTCGTTGAGCCTCGTCATGAAAATCATCATAGCAACGCTTCATTTTATTAAGTTCATAAGCTAGCCGATCAGGCCGATTAAAATCAATTTGGCTGCGCGGAATTTCTGCGATGAGAAGGTATGGTTTATAGCCACTTATAGATTCAATTTCTTTCGCTAGCTTCTCAGTGATGATATCCGTATATTGATCGGCTAGCTTTACAAACCTAGCAATTCCATCACCCTCCCTTTCTGGGATGAATTCAATAAAATGATTTCGATTAGCACCATGCTCATTTGTGAGTAATAAAGGAATATCTCCTTGAGAGGAAGAAAACGCCTTTACTGGACAACCATTGCTCGTCCCATCACGCTTATCAACTGCTTCAGCTGATAATGAAATCATACTAAGCAGAATGAATAATGCTTGCCTCATTATGAAACAATAACCTTAACTTCTTGCCCTTGAAATGTGTCTTCTTGAATAGAATAAGGCTTATTTGTCAGTGGATTACAAATATCAGACTGAAGTTCAATTAAAGGTTGATACACATGTAAGTATCGTTCGATTTCTTGGCTCGGTAACTCTACTTTACCGAACTGCCCGACTAAATCGTCAAACAGCATAATATCTAAATCTAAAGTCCTTGAATCCCACGCTTTGCCGTTTGGTCGTTCCCTGCCTTCGGCGTCTTCTAATTTGCGCAAATAGTCATATAGCTCAGTAGGGCTTAGGTCTACATCAAAACTAATCATTAAATTCAAAAAATCACCGCCTTCAAAACCGACTGATTTGCTTGAATAAATGCTAGATGCTTTTAAATTCTGGAAGTCATTTTCAAGTTTTTGCAGAGCGTTCTGTATATGACGCTCAGGCTCAATATTACTGCCAATGCTGACAAATACTTTTGCCAATTTCTTTGACACTTAGCAGCTCCCCCTTTCAATTAAGATGCCGACATTTTTCACATTTTTTACTGCTCCTCCCTTGTCGATTCGTACTTTCACCCATTTTATTGCAAATTCTTGCATAAGTAATTTTGCCGTTTCTTCAGCCATGGTTTCAATCAAATCAAAACGTGATGCTTCAAGCATTTCAATCACTCTGTCTGCAACGCCTTTGTAGTCCAGTGTGTCGGCTAGATCATCGCTTGCGGCTGCTTTGGCAATATCTGTGGCCAACTCCAAATCGACAATAATTTTTTGAGTTATGCTCTTTTCCCATTCCCAAACACCGACAACACAATTAGCGGTAATGCCTTGTAAAAAAATTTTATCCACGTTATTTCCTGTTTTTTATAAAAATATACTGCTACCTATTCATTCTACTTTAATATAGTATTTTGCAAAAATAATAAATTGATGAGACATCATGACTACCATATTTTTAATATTTTTCACTATCGCCGCATATTTAGTTGGATCCATCTCAAGTGCGATTATTTTATCCAAACTATTTGGGCTCACTGACCCGCGCGAAGTCGGTAGTGGCAACCCTGGTGCAACTAACGTTCTGCGTTCAGGCAACAAAAAAGCTGCTGCATTAACCTTGTTAGGCGATGTTCTTAAAGGCTTGATTCCAGTATTAGTCGCAAAAGTTCTAACAGGAGATAGCTTAATCATCGCTGGCGCGGCTATAGGTGCCTTCCTTGGTCATTTATACCCTATCTATTATAAATTTAAAGGCGGCAAAGGTGTTGCAACAGCCCTTGGCGTGTTCCTAGGAATGAACTGGATGACTTTCATTATCATGGGCGTCACGTGGTTAATTGTAGCCAAGCTATTCAAAATGTCATCATTAGCATCGCTCGCATCTGCTGCAGTTGCGTTGATGTTCACTTTGTTCAACCCAGTGTTGCCAATTGTTGCTGCTACCTTTGTTGTGGTTGCTCTTTTATTCCTTAAGCACCGTGACAATATTGACCGCTTACGTTCAGGTACTGAAAGTAAAATCGGTGAGAAGTCGTAAGCTCTCTATCAAAAATCAGTTATTAAAGAGCTTAACGAACAGCTTCTAATTCATCGATAGCCCAACGCGCTTTCACTGAAAAACCGAGAGTATCTTCATCTGCTTGGGCAATGCGTTGCGCTCCTGCATAGGCAATCATTGCACCGTTATCCGTGCAGAATTCAAAGCGTGGATAAAATACTTCTCCACCCATGCTCTGCATGAGTTCCCCTAGCTGTTCACGCAGTCGAACATTGGCACTGACTCCACCTGCTATCACTAATCGTTTCGCGTTAGTCTGCTTTAATGCTCGTTGGCATTTAATTTTCAATGTATCCACTGCCGCTTCTTGAAATGCGTGGGCAATATCCGCAATGGCTTGCTCATTCAAGTTATTTTCAGTGCCTTCTGCTTCACCACTTTCTATTTTCTGCTTAATCGTGAGCGCCGCTGTTTTCAAACCACTGAAGCTAAAATCCAAACCCGGTCGGTTCGTCATAGGCCGTGGAAAGGTAAACCTATCTGGAATGCCTTTTAACGCTTTTTGTTGAATCAATGGTCCACCGGGATAGCCGAGACCTAACATCTTGGCTGTTTTATCAAAAGCTTCGCCCACAGCATCATCAATTGATTGACCTAGAATTTCGTATTCGCCAATACCTTTCACATAGGCAAGCAATGTATGCCCACCTGAAACCAATAGCGCAACAAATGGAAATTCTGGTTTATTGTCTTCAAGCATTGGAGCAAGCAAATGCCCTTCCATGTGGTGAACCCCAACGGCTGGAACATTCCA
>CAYZLE010000208.1:0-2949 GCA_964479305.1 uncultured Gammaproteobacteria bacterium
TGTTGATGACAGTTATCTATATTAATGCACGAATTAAAGGTATGCCAAAACGTCCTTTCGCTGGCTTTAAAGAAATCGCCGAATCAGGTCTAGACGCAGGTTGGGGTTTATTACTTATCGTTATTATTTTAGGTGGTATTTACTCAGGTGTATTTACACCAACTGAAGCGGCAGCTGTAGCAGCTATATATTCTTTTATCGTAGCAACACTTGTATATAAAGATATGGGTCCGTATGCGACAGAGAATGTTAATAAGCAAAATCCAGTGACACGCTTCTTATCTATTTTCTATCATGAAGACACACGCAACGTAATGTTAGAAGGCGCTAAAACAACTATCATGTTGATGTTTATTATTGTTAACGCATTAGTATTCTCACACGTATTAGTTTCTGAGCGTATTCCAGATTTAATCACATCATTAATGTTAGACGCAGGTTTCACTTGGGTAACATTCTTAATTGTGGTGAACATTATTTTGCTTATCGGTGGTCAGTTTATGGAGCCTTCGGGTTTGTTATTGATTGTTGCTCCGGTAGTGTTCCCAATTGCAATTGAGTTAGGCATTGATCCAATTCATCTAGGTATTATGATGGTTGTAAATATGGAAATTGGTATGATTACACCGCCAATTGGTCTTAACTTATTCGTGACTTCGGGTATTACAGGAATGAGTATGGTGCAAGTTATTCGTGCGGCTATGCCATTCGTTGCAGTATTGCTTGTGTTCCTAGTTCTAGTAACTTACATACCGGCAATTTCAACATTACTACCTAATGCTTTAATGGGGCCAGAAATTATTACCTATTAAACGTATTGTAAAAAGTAAAATAAAAAAGCCGCACACTGTGCGGCTTTTTTTATGAAGAATAAACTTATAAAAGTTAAGTTTGGTGATACTGCTGACGTAAGCCTAACCAGCGATGAATTAAACGCTTACTATTTTCAGGTTCATTCTCATGCATATATTCTGCAACGCGTTCAATGTCGGGTAGTAAATTTACATCACGAAAAACATCGGCAACCCTAAAGCCATTGTCGCCGGTTTGGCGTGTGCCAAATAATTCACCTGCACCGCGCATTTTTAAATCTTCTTCGGCAATTTTAAAGCCATCTTGTGTGGCGCGCATTGTGTCGAGCCGGTGTTTCGCTTTTTGTGAAAGTGGTGACTTATACATAAGCACACAAGAACTACTCGCAGAGCCACGCCCCACACGTCCACGCAATTGGTGTAACTGCGCTAAACCTAAACGCTCAGCATTTTCAATGAGCATTAAAGATGCATTGGGTACATCAACACCCACTTCTATAACGGTAGTTGCCACTAAAATTTGTGTTTCCTTATTCGTGAAAGATAGCATGGCCGCTGATTTTTCTTTGGGCTTCATGCGTCCATGAACAAGACCAATAGATATGTTTGATAGTTGCTCTGAAAGCAGCTCAAAAGTGTCTTCAGCCGTTTCAATTTGCAAAGACTCAGATTCAGAAATAAGAGGGCATACCCAATAAATTTGTCGGCCTTCAGCGCAGGCATGTTTAATGCGCTCAATAATTTCATTGCGACGTTCCTGCGCCATAACTACCGTGTTAATCGCTTGGCGACCCGGTGGAAGTTCATCAATAACAGAGTAGTCCATGTCAGCATACATTGTCATCGCTAAAGTACGCGGAATAGGGGTAGCTGTTAAAGTAATTTGATGTGGCGAGTGACCAGACTCAAGCCCTTTGTTGCGTAAAGCTAAGCGTTGCCCAACGCCAAAGCGATGTTGTTCATCTACGACCAGTAAAGCTAGTGAAGCAAACTCAACATCATCTTGAAACAGGGCGTGAGTACCAACAATCACTTGTAGTTTGTTTTCTTTTAGCGCATCTAAAATACTCGCGCGATCTTTCTTAGACGTGCTACTAGAAAGGTGAGCAACAGGAATTTTAAACGGTGTTAGCCATTCCGTAAATTTCACAAAGTGTTGATTAGCGAGTAATTCAGTCGGCGCCATAATCGCAACTTGATGTCCGCTACTAACAATAGGCAAGGCAGCTAAAAGTGCAACAATCGTTTTACCACAACCCACATCACCTTGAATAAGTCGTAGTGCTGGGTAAGGTCGCTGAAGGTCTTTATTAATTTGTGCTACAACACGACTTTGCGCAGCCGTTAAATCAAACGGAAGTTGTTCAACACATTGCTCTTGTAGCTCGGTTGAAAATTCTATAGTGGGCGCAGGGTTAAACTGTCGTTCATGTTGTTTAACGCGCATAGCTAATTGGTGTGCGAGTAGTTCTTCAAAAGCAAGGCGCTGCTGAGCAGGATGTTGATGCTTATGTAAAAGTTGTAGGTCACTTTGTAATGAAGTGTCTAGTACTGGCCTATGAATAAGCGCAAGGCTTTCGGACAAAGATGGCATATTCAAATCGGTAAGAAACTGATGAGGAATAAGCTCATCTATAGCATGTTCTTTTAATAGTGCTAAAGCTTGGTCTGTTACCTTTTTAAGTGTGCCTTGATTAATGCCTTCTTGCGTTGAATAAATAGGCGTAACAGAGTCTTCAGTTAATACATTCTGGCCTTTTTGTACAAAACGGTATTCAGGATGCACAATTTCTATACTGTTATAAGTGCTACGCGCCTGCCCAAAACATTGAACTGTTAAGCCTTTTTGAAATGATTGTTGCTGAGATTTATTAAAATAAAAAAAGCGTAGGTTTAGATACCCAGTACCATCAGCTATTTTGCACAAGAGAGTGCGTCTGCCACGAAAAGAAACTTCCGAGTGTAAAACTTCGCCTTCAACCAAACACTCTTGTCCGTGCTGTAGAGAGCCAATAGGTGTGAGTTGCGTGCGATCTTGGTAACGAATAGGGAAGTGAAAAAGAACATGAACAACTTGCGTTAAACCTAAGCGTTCAAATTTTTCGGCCATTTTAGGGCCAACACCGCTTAAGTTAAT
>CAYZLE010000209.1:0-2947 GCA_964479305.1 uncultured Gammaproteobacteria bacterium
CCCCCATGACATTAGAGAAGTATTAGAGGGCAAGGTAGACCTTATCATCGATATTGAACAGAATTGCCCACCTTTACCGACAACGGTTGTTGATTTAACGGACGATGTACCAAGCGTATTACGTGAAGGGCAAGGCGCAGTAGATTGGGTGCATGATTATTAGGATTATTAGCGTTTTTTGAGGCAAATAATACGGCAAGTGTCATTCGAATCTTGCTAGAATAGCCACTATATTAATTAGTTAAAGAAAGTCTGTGAGCATTAATCAATCTAGAAATAATCGCGTTTTGTCAGGTATGAGAACGACAGGACAACTTCACTTAGGCCATTATCATGGTGTTTTGAAAAACTGGCTGAAATTGCAGTCTGGTTATGAGTGTTTCTTTTTTGCAGCTGACTGGCATGCTTTAACGACACATTACGATGACGTGGGCAATATTGCTCAACATACTCAAGATTTAATCATTGATTGGTTGGCTTGCGGTGTTTCACCGGGTTCAGCAACTATCTTTGTTCAGTCGCGTGTTCCAGAGCATGCCGAACTGCATACTTTATTGTCTATGATTACGCCATTAGGTTGGCTTGAACGTGTACCGACATATAAAGACCAGCAAGAAAAGCTTAAAGAGAAAGACTTAGCTACTTATGGTTTCTTAGGTTACCCATTATTACAAAGTGCTGATATTTTGCTTTATAAGGCTGGGCAAATCCCAGTAGGTGAAGATCAGGTGGCGCATGTTGAATTAACCCGTGAAGTCGCCAGACGTTTTAATCACCTTTATGGTCGCGAGCCCGATTTTGAAGAGCGTGCTGAAAAAGCGATTAAGAAAATGGGCAAAAAAGCTGGCAAGCTTTATCAAAATTTACGCCGTAAATATAATGAGCAGGGCGATGAAGAAGCCTTGTCAGTCGGTAAAGCCTTATTAGATGAACAGCAAAATATAACGGTCGGCGATAAAGAGCGCTTATTTGGTTACTTGGAAGGCGGTAGTCGTATTATCCTTCCTGAGCCAGAAGCGCTGTTAACTGAAAATTCAAAAATGGTTGGCTTAGATGGGCAGAAAATGTCGAAATCTTATGGCAACACGATTGGTTTGCGCGAAGACCCAGAAATTATTGAGAAAAAGCTACGTACTATGCCAACAGATCCGGCTCGTATTCGTCGAACAGATGTTGGTACACCTGAGAAATGTCCTGTTTGGGGTTTGCATCAGGTTTACTCAAATAAAGAAGTGTCTGACTGGGTTGTAGAAGGCTGTACTACGGCTAGTATCGGTTGTGTAGAGTGCAAGCAACCAGTGATTGACGAAGTACTAAAAGAATTAAAGCCGATTCGTGAAACCGCTTTAGAGTATGTGAAAGATATTTCACAAGTTGAAGCAATCATTAGCGAAGGTTGTGAAAAAGCACGTGATGTTGCGCGTGACACAATGGAAGATGTAAGAAAATCAATGGGGCTTAGCCGCTAAACTTATATTGCTATGAGTGAAGAAACTAATACAAATGTAGAAGAGGCGAAGCTTGAGCAAGCAGAACTTGCTGCTCCTGAATCTACTTTGCCTGAATCTACTCCGGTATCGCAAGGTGAAATGCCATTTGCTTTAGTAGAAGGTGAGCCACTTACAGTTGTACCTCAAGATTTATATATTCCGCCCGATGCGCTCGAAGTTATTTTAGATGCATTCGAAGGGCCGTTAGACTTACTGCTTTACCTAATTAAAAGACAAAACCTTGATATCTTAGAAATTAATATTGCTGATATTACTAAGCAATACATGGATTACATTGGTTTAATGAAAGACATGCGTTTGGAGTTAGCCGCAGAGTACTTATTAATGGCGGCTATGCTGGCTGAAATTAAATCTCGCATGCTTCTACCACGCCCAGTTGAAGAAGATGACGAAGACGATCCACGTGCGGAACTAATACGTAGACTACAAGAATACGAACGCTTTAAAAAGGCAGCAGATGATTTATCTGAAGTGCCACGTTTAGAGCGTGATATTCACTTAACTCAGCCAGAACTGCCTGAGTTTGAACGTAAAACACCTTTGCCTGATGTTACGCTTCAAGCATTACTAGTAGCATTTAAAGACGTTTTACAAAGAAGTGACATTAACGCAAGTCATAACGTAAGGCGTGAGTTGTTATCTGTTAGAGAGCGTATGGGTGAAGTGCTATCGCGTTTAGAGTCAGACAAATTTGTACGTTTCACTAATCTGTTTTCAACTGAAGAAGGCCGCTTAGGTGTTGTTGTAACATTCTTGTCAGTATTAGAACTTTGTAAAGAACAAATGATTGATGTAGTTCAAAATGATGCTTTTGAAGCTATTTATGTGAAGCCTGCAGGTGCAGCGGTTGATGAAGATGCAATTCAAGCATTAGAAGAAGCCGATTACAAATAAGATAAAATTATGGAAATTGAAAAACTAAATAATATTATAGAAGCAGTATTAATGGCTGCTGATAGACCCGTTTCAGTTGCTGATATTTCAAAGTTGTTTGCTGATGATGTTGACCAGCCAAGTAATGATGAAATTCGCAAATCAATAAAGCATTTGATTGATGAATATGAAAACCGTGGTTTACGTCTTAAACAAGTTGGTAGCGGCTTTCGTATTTTTATACCCGAAGATTATTCTGAATGGGTATCAAAATTATGGGATGAAAAGCCGCCTCGTTACTCGCGCGCATTTCTAGAAACGCTTGTTATTATTGCTTACAAACAACCATGCACAAGAGCAGAAATTGAAGATGTTCGTGGTGTTAGCGTTAGCTCAAAAATTACTAAGACATTAGAAGAGCGTGACTGGATTCGTGTTGTAGGTCATAGAGACGTACCTGGTAAACCAGCTATGTTTGGTACCACTAAAGAGTTTTTAGATTATTTTAATATTAAAACTTTAGATGACTTGCCAACATTGGCTGAACTTAAAGATATTGATAG
>CAYZLE010000210.1:0-916 GCA_964479305.1 uncultured Gammaproteobacteria bacterium
TCTGTATCAAACTCATCATCACCAAAGCCACCACAAGCACTTAAAGCTAAAACACTTATTAAAACACTACATTTTGTCATTATATTTTTCATTTTTATATCACCTTAAAACTTAAACGTAGCGCCAGCGCCTAGTATGAATACTGAATTTGTATATGAACCTTCAAAAGGACCTTCTGAAGAGAAATCGTAAGAGTTATCTTCTTGATCAAAATCTAAAACAATAGCCGAGAAGTCTAAGTCAAAGTTTTCTCTAACCGTATACGTAACACCACCGGTTAAACCAATTTGATCACCACGAGGGGTTTCTGGCGCAAAGTAGCCATCTCTAATCGGCGTTTCATCAAAGTAAATACCACCACGGAATGTTAGGCGATCGCTCTTTTTATATTGAGCACCAAAACGGTATGTAGCTGCGTTTTTATAATTACGTGGGTTTGTACTAGTTGCACGTGAAGGATCAGCTACGCTATCAAAATTAATTGTTAGGTCTTCGTATGTATCCCAGAAAGTGTAGTTATAGTCAGCAACTAAAGTTAGCTTGTCATTCGCTTGATAGCTTAAACCGACTGTAAATTCTGCTGGCAAAGGTAAATCAGCGGTATAACCACCATCTTGAAATACTGGCTGGAATGCACCTGGAATATTATCAAAGTCAGCTTTACCTTCCGACTCCATCATCATTTCTGTTCGATAAGTAAGGCCAATATTAAGGTCATCGCTGACTTTAAACATTGCACCTAAATTAAGACCAAAATCGGTAATACCTGAATCTTTAAGCGTAACGTTTGAACGGTCACCATTAGCATCAGCAAGTGATGTGCTTAGGTTACGATTCAACTCAATTGCACCTACAGCTAAGATAGGACCCACACCAAAGCTAAACTTATCGCTTACTTGTCTAGAATAAGTAGGTT
>CAYZLE010000210.1:926-2940 GCA_964479305.1 uncultured Gammaproteobacteria bacterium
AAACAGCTTGTAAAGCAATATCATTAACTAAGTGAGAACCTGCCCAATCTTGAGGCCATTCAACTGTACTACCAAAAGGCGTATAAATTCCTAAACCGATAGCAGCATCGTCACCATAGTCTTTACCCCAGTAAAAGTTAATTGGTGTTGATATAGGACTGTCTGTTTCAGCAGACTCGCCTAGGCTGATATTTTGATAACGACTTTTAGCGTCTACAAAGGTCACACCTGCCGTGACACTTTTATCTTCAACAAGCGCTAAGCCTGCAGGGTTAAAGAATATAGTCTCTGTACTTTCAGCCAAACCAACACTAGCATGCCCCATGCCTTGCGCTTTTTGACCTTGAAGAGACACACGATAGCCACCAGCAAAAACTGTAGAGGCTGTAAACATGAGTACAAAAGGTAAGATTATTTTTTTCATTAGTAAGCTACTTTTTTTGGTTATTATTGAAGACCTAAGATTAAGTATTTAGGCTCATATAGTATTATAATATCTTACATTCACTTATAATTGCAAATGTAACTAACTACTCTCAAACTAAAGTATATACAGGACAAAAACCTAATCGTTTGGCTTAAATTATGATCATTCTTATCTCTCCATCTAAAACCTTAGACTTTGAAACACCTGTAGACACCAAAGATAATAGCCAGGCGCGAAATTTAGATGAAAGTGCCGTACTTATCGATACGCTAAAGCAAAAAGCACCACATGAAATTGCTAGTTTAATGAAGCTTAGCGACAAGCTCGCTGCATTAAATGACGAGAGATATCACAGTTGGAAACGCCCTTTTAACTTAAACAATGCCAAACAATGTGCTTTTGCATTTAAAGGCGATGTTTACACTGGCTTAGATGCGGAGTCATTAAACCAAAAAGAATTAAACTGGGCTCAGAAGCACTTAAGAATACTCTCTGGCCTTTACGGCACATTAAGACCTTTAGATTTAATTCAGGCTTACCGCTTAGAAATGGGCACTAAGCTCGACAACCCTGAAGGTAAAAACTTATATGAGTTTTGGGGCAATAAAATTACTCAAAACCTTAACGATGATATAGCTGAAAGCAAATCTAAAGTGGTATTAAATCTGGCTTCTAACGAATACTTTAAATCAGTTAAGCCCAAAGAAATAAGCAGAACAATTATTTCGCCTGAATTTAAAGACTGCAAAAAGGGGCAATATAAAATAATTAGCTTTTACGCTAAGAAAGCGCGTGGCCTTATGGCCGCATGGGTAATTAAAAACGAAATTACAGATGCAGCTAAGCTAGCTGACTTTGATGTTGATGGTTATTACTACGACAAGGCGGCATCAACACCTGAAAAACCTATTTTTTTACGCGACGAAATTTTCAAATAAGCTTAAAGCCACGAACCTGTGGCTTGTAAGACCAACTTGCTTTTAGGGTCTTCGACCCAAACAGCAACAGCTTGTTTCTCACTGCTTTGGACACTTTTTATACCCTTGTAGGCAAATGGTATTTTTACACTTGTACCTTTGCGCACTGCACTTTGATGCTCAAGCACCACAAAGTCATGTTTTAAAGTTTTACCGCCATTTTCACCGGTTTTAATTGAATGCTCTAAACCCGTGTTTAGTAATGCGATATTAAAACGAAATACTTTACTTTCAACATCACCAGTTGGTTTGAAATTAATTTCTGCCTCACCATTTGAAATACTAACAGCCAACTTACCAATATCTGTACTTGGCTTTGGTAAAGACCTATTAACAAACCACCAGCGCCATTCTTTACCATTTTGCATCAAGCCTGGAGTATAAACAGACTTAACATTGCCATTGGCTTTATAGCTGCGTTGTCGGTATGAGTGCTCAGGCTTAGCAAAGCGATCTTTCCAACCAATATGATCCCAGTAATCTACATGCCAGGCTATAGGCACATAATCTTTCCAAAGTTCCGGGGTTTCTTTTAAACCACCCAGCCACCTATCAGCCGGCGGACAACTATGGCAGCCTTGCGAGGTGAATAATTCGATTAATGTAGCTT
>CAYZLE010000211.1:0-2916 GCA_964479305.1 uncultured Gammaproteobacteria bacterium
ATGCCTTCAGGTAAAGCAGGGCGTGTTTCGTCTATAAAATTGCGAACCTTTGCTGCAACCGTAATCGCGCTTTGGTCGCCTGTTCTAAAGATGTCTAAAATAACAGCGGGTTTGCCATTGAATAAATTATTTAAATGGTTTTCATCAAAGCCATCATTAATTTTGGCGATATCTTTTAGGTAAACAATGCCGTCATTTGTTGATGTGATAATAGGTATGTTGCCAAATTGCTCGCCTGTGTAAGCTTGTGAGTATGATCGAACAAGAATGTCGCCATCTAAGGTTTTAATATTACCCGCTGACAGATCTAGAGAATTAGCGCGAATGGCTTGAGAGATGTTATTTAAACTTAAGTTTAATGCCTCTAAAGTTTCTGGTTTAACTTCGATGTTTATTTCGTATGATTTAACATCGTCGTAATCAATGGTGCTTATACCATCGATTTGTAATAGCTTGTCGCGAATGTTTTCAGCTTGCTCGCGTAATATTTTTCTATCTAGTTCGCCGGTAACAACTACATTAATCACTTCACGTTTTCGTGCAGCAATACTAATACTGGGGCGTTCTACATCGCTAGGGAATGTGGCTATTGAATCAACGCGTGACTTAATGTCGTTTAAAACTTCTCTAGGGTCAAAGCCTTTGGCAATTTGCAGCGTAACGGTTGATACATTCTCAGCAGAGCGAGAGCTTATCTTTTTTATGCCTTCTAGGTCATAAACCGCTTCTTCAATTCTCACCGTAACAGCGTCTTCCACTGATGCTGGATTAGCACCTGGAAAAACGGTAGATACAGTAATAAAGTCCAGCTCGAAAGAAGGAAAAACTTCTAAAGGTATTTTCTTTAAGGACAATAAGCCAAATATAATAATGCCTACCATTAATAAGTTGGCTGCTACTGAATTACGTGCAAACCAATTGATCATGGTTTTGTGCCACCTGTTTTAGCTTTGTTTGTATCGCTGTTTGAGTCTAACTTTTTGGCTTTTGTGCCTGATGCAACACCGCTTAAACTTGTTAATACTAGTTCTTCGCCTTCGTTAAGCTGAGTCACAACACTGTTGTTCTCATCTTGCCAAGTAATGTTGATGTCACGTCGGCTTAATGCGTCATCTTTAAAAAGGTAAACAAAACGACCTTCGCGAATACTGCTGTTAGGCACAACAAAAGCTTGTTCGGCATGGCGCCCTGTAATGACAGCATTAACAAATTGTCCAACTTTTAATTCAGCACCTTCTTCGCTGATTAAACCATTCACTTTAGCAGTAACATTAATCTGTCTTGTTTTCTCGTTAAATACGCTGTCCGCTCTTATGATTTGAGCAGGCCATGTGTGCAGTACGCCTGCAAGATTGGCCTGTAGTTTCACTAAAGGCTTTTTGGCGATGTCTAATTGTGAGTAGCTGTCTTGGGTAAGCGCTAAATTGACCTCTAAGCCATTGCTAGAAAATATTTCACCTAGAACTGAACCAATATTTACGTATTGGCCTAAGTCAACTTGCTTGCTAATGGTAAAGCCCTTGTAAGGTGCACTAATGCGTGTGCGAGCTAATTTTTGGTTTGCACTCTTATAACGTGCCTTGGCAGAACTTAGTAGGCCTTTGGCGCTTAAAAGTTGTGGTTTACGTAAAACAAGATCGTTTGGCTCGCCTTCAAATTCTAAACGTTTCCAATCTTTTTCAGCTTGAGCAGCATTTGCCTGCGCTTGTTCATAACTTGTTTGAGCTTGTAAGTAACTCGCTTCGGCAGCGCTTGCTTCAGCCTGATATTCACTGCTATCTATTCGAAGTAGGGTATCGCCTTTATTGAACTGCCCGCCATTGGCAAATTTGTCGCTAACATAAAGAATTTCGCCGCGTACTTGTGCGGTTAAAAATCCCCGTGTCTTGGCTTTAACAGAACCGCTTGCTGTAACAAAAATAGGATAGTCTTTCTTTTCTATCACCTGTGTTTCAACAGCAACAAGCCTTTCCCTTGATGGTTTCTTTTTAGCTTGAGGTTTATTGTTTACTAAAAAACTTTTAGCCGCATAGCCAATTAGGGCAATGGCAGCAAGAATGACAATTTTCTTAATTAGCTTTTGCTTCTTATCTTCATTAGTTTGTATGATCATAGCTATTTATCTTCTGTAGTTTTGTTGTCGACAATAAAGTCGCCGCCGAGAGCTAGGTGTAAATCAATTCGGTTTTGTAATGTTAAATTGCGTAATGAAATTGCTTGCCTCTCAGCATCAAACCAACGTCTTTGCGAGTCGAGCATAGTGCTGTAAGTAATGAGTCCAGATTGATATTGCTCTAAAGCAAGCTCATATCCTGACTTTGCGTAAAATGCTGATTTATCAATAGACTCTAGTCGCTTCTGTAAACGTTGTTCATTAGATAATGCATTCTCAACTTCATTAAAGCCATTAAGGGCTGTATTAAGGTAATCGTATAATGCGGCATCTGCTTGTAAGCCTGCTTGCTCGGCCTGTGTCTTTAATGCGCCACCGCTAAATAAAGGTTGCGTGATATTGCCTATAAAATTCCAAAGTAAGTTTTGCTTGTCTAACTGGTTAAGCTCTTGGCTTGACGCGCCATAGTTGGCTGTTAAAGAGAATGAGGGAAAGCGAGCTTTATGTTTAGACTTGGCATTTTGTTTCGATGCAAGCCACTGAGTGTGCTTGGCAATAATATCGGGTCTGCGTTGTAGTAGTTCAGACGGCAAACCGCTTGGAACATGCTGTTTTAAACTTGGCAGTGTGGTATCGAAATCTAAATTAATATCGGGATAGCTGCCGAGCAAAACTTTAATTTGTCTGATGCTGCTATCTAGTGCTTGCTCAAGCTCAAGTGTACGAGATTTTTGAGTTTCAATATCGGTACGACTTAGATAAACATCACGAGCGCTAATAGAGCCATTTTTATATTGTTCCTC
>CAYZLE010000212.1:0-2863 GCA_964479305.1 uncultured Gammaproteobacteria bacterium
TTTAGCTAAAGTACCAACGTATAATAAGCCCCCCGCTTTTTCTAAGTCACCGTTATTATCTAGCCATTCAACCACTGTTACCACATCACGTGGTCTATCGTCATTAGCAAGTGATGTTAAAGCAAGATAAATTAAGCGATGGTCTTCTCTGTAAAAGTCATCAGGAGAAACCATGTCCCCCATTTTTTCATAAGCTTCGGTGTCAATCATAAGCCCACCCAAAACGGCCTGCTCAGCCTCTACGGAGTGTGGAGATGATTTAATTGAAGAAAGATCAAAAGAGTTAGACATAAGACTTATACGAGTTATATTTTGGAAGTCTAATATACATGAAGATACTGAATTGCGACAGAGAGTAAGCTGTTGATAAACTGTATATAAACAAAAAAACCCACTGTTTTACCAGTGGGTTTTTTAGGCGGTTAAATATTAAAAGCTTATTCTTCAGCTTCAATAATAACTTTCAATGTAGCATTTACGCTAGTGTGAAGCGCGATACTAATATCGTACTCACCTACTTCACGTAAAGCGCCATCAGGCATCATAACTTCACGCTTTTCAATATCTAAACCAGCAGCAGTTGTTGCTTCAACAATTTCGATATTGCTAATAGAACCAAATAACTTAGTTTCAGAAGCAGTTTTAGCAACAATAGTTACTGAACCCACTTTTTCAATAGCATCTTTACGCTCTGTAGCTTCAGCAACTGATTTAGCTGCTGCTGCTTCTAATTCAGCACGACGCTCTTCAAACTCTTCTAAGTTCTTTTTAGTAGCTAGCTTTGCTTTGCCTTGTGGAACTAGGTAGTTACGAGCATAACCGTTTTTAACGTTTACTTTCTCGCCTAGGTCACCTAGGTTAGCAATTTTTTCTAATAGTATAATTTCCATGATATTCCCCTAGCCTGTGTGGCGATCTGTGTAGGGCAATAAAGCAATGAAACGTGCACGCTTAATCGCTTTTTGAATTTGACGCTGATATTTCGCGCCAGTGCCAGTTACACGTGCAGGAACAATTTTACCTGTTTCTGTAATGTAGTACTTTAAAGTATCGATATCTTTGTAATCAACACCGTTGTCGTCAGATGAAAAACGACAGAATTTTTTACGCTTGTAAAATGATGACATGACGCCCCCTATGCTTCTTCGCTAGCTGCTTCTTCAGCAGGCTTAGCTTCTTCAGTTGGTGCTTTAGCTTCTTCTTTCTTAGCTTTAGCTTCTTTACTTGCTTTTTCAGCAGCTGCTTTTTCTTCTTTAGCAGACTCATCTTCAAATAATGGAGATGGACCAGTAACAGCAGCTTTAGTTGTAACGATCATGTTACGTAGAACAGCATCGTTAAAACGGAAAGCACTCTTAAGCTCTTCTAGCTCAGGACCCGCACACTCAATATTCATAAGCACGTAGTGAGCTTTATGGATTTTGTTGATTGGATAAGCTAATTGACGGCGACCCCAGTCTTCTAAACGATGAACTGAACCACCTTCTTTGGTTACAACCGCTTTGTAACGGTCGATCATAGCAGGCACCTGCTCGCTTTGGTCAGGGTGGACCAAAAACACAACTTCATAATGACGCATTGTAGCTCCTTATGGGTTAAAACAGCCTTCCATCTTATATAGTGGTAAGGCAAGGAGGACTTACAGCCTTCTCAGACCGCAAATCGAAGCGCGATTATACTTCAAAAGCTAATGATTACAAGCCTTTTAGCCGCAATATAGTCTATCTAGAGAATATTTGGCTTAACAGCAGCTTTCTGAGGGTAGCTAAATACGCAAGAAACAAAAAAGGCGCAGCTTTCGCTACGCCTTTCTTTGCTTAACAGCGGCTTTACAGCCTAATTAGAACTGAATTAAAACTGCTCTAAAATTGTATTAAAGCTAGTGCTTGGGCGCATTGCCGCTTCCGCAACTTGCTCATCAAGCATGTAATAACCACCAAGATCAATCGCTTTGCCTTGAGAAGCATTAATCTCATCAACAATCACTGACTCTTTAGCCACTAATTCAGCCGCCAAAGGCGCAAACTTAGCTTTAAGTTCTGCATCTGCAGACTGATTAGCCAGAGCTTCAGCCCAAAACATCGCTAAATAGAAGTGACTACCACGGTTATCTAGTTGCCCTACTTTACGTAGAGGCGATTTACCTTCTTGCAGAAGCTTCTCAGTAGCTTGATCAAGCGCATCACCAATTAACTTAGCTTTAGCATTATTGGTTTTCTCGCCAATATCTTCTAAAGAAACGCCTAGCGCTAAAAACTCACCTAGCGAATCCCAACGTAAGTGCATTTCTTCAACAAACTGGTCAACGTGCTTAGGTGCAGAACCACCAGCGCCAGTTTCAAATAAACCGCCACCCGCCATTAAAGGCACTACTGATAACATTTTAGCGCTTGTACCAAGTTCTAAAATTGGGAATAAATCGGTTAGATAATCACGCAGTACATTGCCTGTTACTGAAATCGTATCTTCACCTTTAACAACACGTTCCATAGTAAAGTTAATCGCATCGTCTGGAGACAAAATACGAATATCTAAACCCTCAGTATCGTGGTCTTTTAGGTAAGTATTTACCTTCGCAATCATCTGCGCATCGTGAGGACGTTTTTCATTTAACCAGAATACAGCTGGCGTTCCTGATAAACGTGAACGTGTTACCGCTAATTTCACCCAATCACGAATCGGGGCATCTTTAGCTTGGCACATACGCCATATATCGCCTTGATCAACATCGTGCTGCATAAGCACATTGCCGTCTTGGTCAGTTACTTTAACTGTACCGTCGCTAGGAATTTCAAAAGTCTTATCGTGCGAGCCATACCGAATATACTCATTGAAAAGTTATCACTATATAGCTCGCTGTGCG
>CAYZLE010000213.1:0-2807 GCA_964479305.1 uncultured Gammaproteobacteria bacterium
AGCTGGTTCAGCTGGTTCAGCTGGTAAATTTATGTCTTGATCACTACCTTCTGTACCTTGCTGGCTAATGTCACCTGCACTACTTGCATTAACCGCTGCAGCTTCACTAAAGTCAGGATTTTGACGAATCTCCACAGGTACAACCTGAGGGCTTGCCACATAACCGAACTGCCCTCTTGATAAACCTATTGAGCCAACCTCAGAGCTAACAATAACTTTACCTTCGCCTGTATTTACATATAAGCCGTCTGCAATTGCAGCACCTGAAGAGTCAAAACAATCAGCTGCGCAATAATTTAGGGTAAATGCCGTGCCTCGAATACCAATAGTGGCTGTAGGTGTTTTGTATTTGTAGGCCTTTTTATTTTTCTTACCAATAAAGCCTGAAACAGCACGTATTGAGCCTTTTAGCAGACTAAAGATAGCGTTTTCAGTACCGTCTTGTTCACCATTAAATTTGTAGTCTTCAATCACCAACTCAGAACGTGGTTTGATTGATACAAAGCCTTGATCGGTAAAGCGAACCTGCATACGGCCTGTAGAGGTTTCTAACTTATCGCCACTTTGAATAAAGTCACCAGGCTTAACAACTTTTGACTGGCCGTCTTTGTCAGTAACTTTATTAAGCCCCGACGTGAAAACAACTCTACCAGCATGATCACTTGCTGAATAAGCTTGGGTGAATGAAAATAATAAAACAGCAATGGTTAAATGCTTAATACTCATGGTTAATCCTTAAACGGTGTACTTCAAATTTAAATCTAAAAAATTTCTATCCTAGCCATATAAGACTAGATAGTTCTTTGTAGAGTTATTAACTTATAGAAAGCTAAGCTTGTTCATGCCTAACAATGGTCAAAAAATAGACAATTTGTGCCTGAATGGTCATTTTTTAGACAATTTCTTGTGAAAATTCCTATATTAAAGAACTCTTAGGTGTACATAGCAACAAGCGAGCCAAGATCTAGTAAAGTCAGTAAAAATAAAAAACCGCTCCCATTTAACGCTTAATACTTAAGCATTAAAAGGTGTACTTCAAATTAAAGTCTAAAACACTTCTATCGTAGTCATATAAGACCAAGTCATTCTTTGTAGAATTCTTATTTATAGAAAGTTTAGGTGTGAATTTTAACGCCGGCGTTAGTTTCATGTCATAGCCGATATTTAGTGCTGTAAACAAGCCATCTCTTTTAGCAAGTTGAACAGGATCTATAGCTTTGAAGCTATTTTGTTGCAAGGTTAGGTTAGCGAATAAGTTATTTTTTCCAAAATAATATCTCACGCCCGTTTTAACAGAGACAAAATCTTTAGCTTGAGCTTGTTGGTTACTATCATCAACAGATTCTGCACCGATACCAAAACCCAAGTGAGCTATATGTTTCTTGCTTGCTTTAAGCCAATTAGCTCCAACAACATTTATAGAACCGTCTTTCAAACCATTTTCATAGCTAGCATTACTTAACTTTATATAACTGGTTAGCTTACTTTTTTTATTAAAAGACTTGATCCATTGAGCAGAAAGCCCTGTTGTATCTCTATAGTCATCGCCATCAAGCTTGTATTTTTGAAAAGATACTAAGGTATGAAATTGACTTGTGCCCGCAAGTTTAACGATACCCGCATTAAGGTTAGTCACATTAGTTGAAAATTGATCTGCGTCGTTTGCCTTCAAGAGATTAAGGTCAGCTCCAGCAAAAAAGTTTGTATTTTCATTCATCTTTGTACTATAGCTTAAGCCTGGATTTACTCTAACATATGAACTTTCAGTTTCTTGGCTACTAGCTGGCAAGGTCGCAAGTAAAGTTGTGCTTATGCCTGGTAAAATAACTTGAGATTCATCTGTTGCAGCATTGATATTTGAATCATTACCTACTGAGAAATTAATGTATTTTCTTAGCTTTTTTGAACCTGCGTTTGAACGACGATTCAGTTCAGCTAAATAAATATCTAATTTAGATTTAACAAGTGTTGGTGTTTTTGAATCTTCTTTAACAAGTGTGAATTCTTTTTCAGCGGCCTGATTTTCGCCCATGGCAAAATAAGCTCGCCCTAAGTCTGCTCGAGCTTGATAAAAATCAGGGTTCTTTTCAATAGCTCGCTCTAAAGCAAAAACAGCTTCTGTTGGTTTACCGGCTTCTAAGGCACTTAAACCAAGGTAGAAATCAAATAAAGGCTGGCCGCCATATTCAAATTCGGCTTTACTTAATGATTGATATGATTCTTGGTACTTTTTTTGATCAATTAAAGTTTTAGCTTTATTTATAAGTTCGTCTACATTTACGGTTTGCGAAAAGGCTATGGTAACTAAAATCAAGTTACTTAAAATAGCTATTAAATAAGTTTTCAAAATAAATCCCAAGTTTAATTGTTTTACATTTAACTACATGAGCAAAGCCTATATATTATTTTGCTTAAGCATGGCAACTAAGCCCTGCTCATTTATAGTTGACACATTAAGGCTTTTAGCCTTTTCTAGCTTTGAACCTGCTTGCTCACCTGCAATTAAGGCTGTTGTTTTGGAAGAAACGCTTCCACTTACTTTAGCACCAAGCTTAATTAGTTTTGCCTTAACTTCATCGCGCTTCATTGCAGTGAATGTACCAGTAATAACATAGGTCATACCTAGCAAAGGTTGCTCTTCTATAATTATAGCTTCAAAATTGGGCCAGTTTAATCCGTAAAATGTTAACTTTTTTAAAGTTTCTATAGCAAGCTCAGAATTAAAAAATTCTTGAATATTAAACGCAACAATCGGACCAATATCTGGCACAGCAAGCAATTGCTCAGATGTCGCCTTTATAATATTT
>CAYZLE010000214.1:0-2795 GCA_964479305.1 uncultured Gammaproteobacteria bacterium
TCAATATTTTCACGCAATGGGATAATAGAAACCCTGACGTGGCCAAATTTCGAAACGAAACTATCGATACAATACGAAAGTATTTCCCAAATATAAGTGAACATTTCGGTGAGTTCAGTATACCCGGCAAGGTTTCTGCCTTTCCGACTAGCTTCTACCGCCTAAAGAACAAATACGTTGGCAATGTTGTAGTAATAGGTGACGAGCTTCAAAGCGTTAGTCCCGCTACAGGAACTGGTTTAAGTAAAATTTTAACTTCAATTGATAGGTTGACAGAAGTATTTCTACCTAAATGGCTCTCTCAAGATCGATTACGGCGTAGAGATCTCTGGTCTTACTATCATGATAAAAATAAACTTAGAATTGAACTTGATTCTAGAGATTCGTGGTGCTCATATAGAAATAGAATCTTCCCGAAATACAAGAGTCTCACATATAGAGTTATAAATAAACTGCAAATTTTCCGTATTAAATATTTTTAGTTTATTTAAATTATTTTATAAAAATATTAACTATGTCTTTAGGCGTCTTTGCATTCGAATAATCTATACCAGGATAAATCCGAACATTCATAGGTGATCTTATTTCACCTACTGAAACTACTTTCACAGAAATACGACAATTATCAGTGTTTAATTCGTTGTTTAAAACGCCAGCTAAACTTTTGATGGCATCTTTAGATATTGTAAAGGCGCCCATGTGTGCTGTTTTTGATTCTTTAATGTCATGATCAGAAAAAATAATCTCGGCGTCTTTACTTTCTTTCAATAAAGGTATGCAAGTTTTACTTAGCATATAGGCAGCATGTAGATTTACGTTAAAAACTTCAAACCAACTTTTTAAATCTGAATGTTCTATAGAGGTTGATTCTTTCCAAATTGCAGCGCAATGAATTAGCTGGTCAACCTTCCCAAAGTTTTCTTTAATGACTTTTGTAAATTTTTCATAGTCATCAATATTAGCGCCGCCAAAATCAATAGGGTATAAGGCAGGTTTAGTTGCTGAGCTTTCAATTATTTCATCGTACAGCTTTTCAAGTTTCTTTATATTGCGTCCAAGCAAAATACATTGATGACCTTCAGCACAAAGTGTTTTACTCAATTGCGAGCCAATACCGCCGGTTGCACCGGTAATAACAATAGTTTTTTTCATAGTTGTAGGTTTCTAATTACTTGGTTTTAGTTTTGGGTTTTAGTTACTGGGTTTGCGAGGTGATGATTCAATTGTTTTAGACTCGGAAATAGATTTTTTATGCTCTATACCCATGTCGCTAAATTTTCTTGCAGCAGATAGTACATTGCGCTCTAAAGAACCTAGAGCTTTGTTGTAATGCTCAACACTTTTATCTATTGAAGAGCCCATTTTAGTCATGTGCTCAGTGAAAGTAGCAATGCGGCCAAATAAATCTTCGCCAAGTTGTTGAATTTTTTCGGAGTTTTGCGCAACAACTTGTTGCCTCCAGCCAAACGCAACGGCTCGCAGTAAAGCAACTAAACTTGTCGGAGTTGCTAGAATAACTTTGTTGCTTAGAGAGTACTCTAATAAGGAACTATCATATTCTAATGCCGATGATAAAAATTGTTCGCCTGGAATAAATAGAACTACGTAATCGGGAGACTGTTTGAACTGACTCCAATAAGCTTTGCTAGCCAGCTCTTGCACACGGTCTTTAACTTTGCGTGCATGGCGTTGTAACTCCATATCCCGAGTCGTAGCATCTGTTGCTTTAATCGCACTTAGATAAGCGTCTAGTGGCGTTTTAGCATCAACGATTAGCTCACGGTTGTCTGGCATGCGCACAATCATGTCAGGCCTTAATTGTCCGCTTTCTGTATTAACAGATTCTTGTTCGTAAAAATCACAATGTTCGACCATGCCTGCTAATTCAGCTAAACGCTTAAGTGTCATCTCACCCCATTGTCCGCGTACTTCTGGGCGACGAAGGGCGTTTACTAAGTTATTAGTTTCCTGGTGCAATGAAGCTTGCGTTTCAGCTACATTAATCAATTGCTCTTTTAGTGAGCCGTAAGCTTGTTTGCGTTCTTTTTCAATTTCACGAATATGTACATCTGTTTTGCTTAGGGTTTCGCGAATTGGATTGATAAGACTCTGGATTGATTGCTCACGTTTTTCTAATTCAGACTTTGAATACTGTTGATGTTTTTTTAAGTTCTCTTCGGCAAGTCTTAAAAATTGTTCATTGTTTTGCTGCAATGCTTTGTTAGACATGTCATTAAAAACATTACTAAGTTGTTGCTGGGCAAAAGCTAAGGCTGTTTCTTGCGACTCTTGTTTTTGTTCTTGTAGTAATAGTTCTTGTTTTAACTTATTTACTTTAAATACAGAAACAATGTAAGAAATTAAATAACCAAACAACAAGCCAATTAATATAAGCAACCACCAAAGGTTTTCTTTCATAAAAGGGTGGTCTAATAATGAGTTAAGTTCTTGCATGTTTTGTTTGTCTACTTATTATTTGGTTTTAGTAGCGAGAGTATCTCAAGAGCGTCATCAAAATAAAAATCTGCAGCCCAGTCTAATGGTGGAACTGTTGTATTGATATATCCGTAGTTCATTACACCATTGGGCATGCCCGCTGCTTTTGCTGCAATAATATCTCGCTCATCATCGCCTAAATATAAAATATGTTTAGGGTCAATGTCTATATCTTTACTCGCCGCTAATAACTGATCTGGCTCAGGCTTTTTTTTAGGCAATGTATCTGCCGCATAATAACTTCCCATACGATCATAGAGTTTCATTTTCTTTAGTAAGTCATAAGCTAAGTCGTGTGG
>CAYZLE010000215.1:0-2766 GCA_964479305.1 uncultured Gammaproteobacteria bacterium
CTTTAAATATGGTGAACCGTATCGTAGCCAGAATGAAAGTTATGTCGCGCATGGACATATCTGAAAAACGAGTTCCGCAAGATGGTCGTATTAAATTAAAAGTTTCAAAAACACGCGCGATTGATTTCCGTGTGAACACCTGCCCTACTTTATTTGGCGAAAAAATTGTTCTTCGAATCTTAGATCCTTCATCAGCCACTTTAGGTATTGATGCATTAGGCTATGAACCAGACCAAAAACAGTTATACCTAGATGCATTAGCTAACCCATACGGAATGATTTTAGTTACAGGGCCAACGGGTTCAGGTAAAACCGTTTCTTTATACACCGGCTTAAATATTCTAAACACACCTGAAATTAATATTTCTACGGCCGAAGATCCGGCCGAGATTAACCTTGCGGGTATTAACCAGGTAAATATGAACCCTAAGTCGGGTTTAGATTTTGCTTCGACTCTTCGATCATTCCTACGCCAAGATCCAGATATTATTATGGTAGGTGAGATTCGTGATTTAGAAACCGCTAATATTGCTATTAAAGCAGCACAAACTGGCCACATGGTAATGTCTACACTGCATACCAATGATGCACCGCAAACATTATCACGCCTATTGAACATGGGTGTACCACCATTTAATATTGCCTCAGCTGTTTCACTTATTATTGCGCAACGTCTTGGCAGACGCTTATGCAAAAGCTGTAAAACGCCTGAGGATGTACCTAAAGAAACACTATTGGCCGAAGGCTTTACAGAAGAAGATATTGCAGAAGGTTTTGAGTGCTATAAAGCAGTAGGTTGTGCTCAATGTAGCCAGGGCTATAAAGGCCGCGTAGGTATTTATCAAGTTTTACCTATATCAGAAGAAATTGGCCGAATTATTATGGAAGGCGGTAACGCAATTGAAATTGCCGACCAAGCTGAGAAAGATGGTATTAATGACTTACGAAGATCAGCCCTTTTAAAAGTTAAACAAGGTGTAACGAGCTTGGCTGAAGCCAACCGCGTAACCAAAGACTAGGAATAGAAATGGCGACTAAAGAAAGAAAAAAATTATACTTTACCTATGAAGGTACTGATAAACGCGGTGCAAAAATTAAAGGTGAAGTAGAAGGATATAACGTTGACTTAGTTAAAGCTGGCCTACGTAAGCAAGGCATAACGCCAACAAAAGTTCGCCAGAAAAGAATGTCCTCAGTTAAAAAAGGTAAAGTTACGCCTGCGGATATTTCAGTATTTTCAAGACAAATGTCTACTATGATGAACGCCGGTGTACCAATGGTGCAATCGTTTGAAATTGTAGGTCGTGGACATGAAAACCCAGCAATGCAAAGGCTTATTCTAGGCATAAAAGCTGAAGTAGAAGGTGGTTCTAGTTTTTCTCAAGCACTAAGCAAGTACCCTGAACACTTCGATGACCTTTATGTAAACTTAGTAACAGCTGGTGAACAATCAGGTAGTTTAGAAACCCTATTAGAAAAAATTGCTATTTATAAAGAAAAAACAGAATCCTTAAAGAAGAAGATTAGAAAAGCTTTGGTGTACCCAATCTCAGTTTTAGTGGTTGCCTTTGTTGTGACCTTAATTTTATTACTTTTTGTTGTACCTCAATTTGAATCTATGTTTAAAAGCTTTGGTTCTGATCTACCAGCACTAACCCAAATGGTTGTTAACCTATCTGACTGGATGAAAAGCAACTGGTATATTGTAATCTTTGGCATCGTAGGTATTATTTGGTCAATTAAAACCTTCCATAAAAAATCACTTAAATTCAGAGAATTTATTGATAAGGCAGCTTTGAAAGCGCCTGTAGTGGCTGACTTAACTAATAAATCCGCAATTGCAAGATTTTCAAGAACCTTGTCTACCATGTTTTCTGCTGGTGTTCCTATGGTTGAGGCAATGGACTCCGTTGCGGGTGCATCAGGTAACTCCGTATTCCAAAAAGCTATTCTAAAAATGAAAGAAGAGACCGCCTCTGGTGAACAACTTCAAGCGACTATGAGACGCTCTGGACTATTCCCAAACATGGTTGTTCAGATGGTAGCTATTGGTGAAGAATCAGGTTCTATTGACGCAATGTTAGCTAAAGTAGCTGATATTTATGAAGAAGAAGTTGATAATGCTGTTGATGCTTTAACAAGCTTAATGGAACCTATTATTATGTGTTTCTTAGCTGTTGTAGTGGGTGGCTTAGTAGTCGCTATGTACCTACCTATCTTCAAAATGGGCGACGCAATTGGATAACTTACTTCTCCTTGCACAAGCCAACCCTACACTAACAATGCTTGTGGTTGGCTTATTTGCCTTAATGTTCGGAAGTTTTTTTAATGTTGTAATCCACCGCCTTCCAATCATGATGGAAAGAGACTGGAAAACACAATGCAGTGAGTTATTAGAGTGTGAGTTTGGCTTAAAAGATGAAACTTACAATTTATCTAAACCAAGCTCAACATGCCCGGTTTGCAATCATCAAATTCGTTGGTATGAAAACATTCCAGTAATCAGCTATATTTTTCTTGGTGGAAAATGCAGTAATTGCAAAACTAAAATTTCTATTCAGTACCCTTTAGTTGAAGTTGCAACCTCAGCCTTAGCGGTATTTTGCCTTTATCACTTTGGCATTAACGCGCAAGGCTTCTTAGCAATATTATTTACTTTCTTGTTATTAATATTAGCAATAATCGATTTAAAAACATCTTACCTACCTGATATTTTAAATTACTTATTACTGTGGGCTGGTTTACTCATTAGCACGCAAAGTATTT
>CAYZLE010000216.1:0-2745 GCA_964479305.1 uncultured Gammaproteobacteria bacterium
AAAAAAAGAAAAGCCACCACTGGATAAGGGTATGGGGTAAGGATGTGGTGGCTTTTCAAAAGTAACATAAACAACCTACATCCTGTAGTGATCGCCGTCCTAGCTGTGAATAGTTACTTAAACTGGTATCTGTAAAAAATTACACTTTGTTCTTCCTGAACCTTGTTTGAGTATAGTAGTCTGGGGTGTTATTTCGTTCTACTACCTATCTAGGGAGTATTTACGAGTGATGGTCAATATTTAATCATTGCGGTTATTGACCTAACGATTAAGTCTGTATCGAAGCAAAAGTAATTTTTTAAAGCCATGTTTATCGCAAGAATTAGAAAAGGAGTCATAAAAAAACAGCCTAGTTAGGCTGCTTTTTTACAAAGAGTAATGTGCTAATTGCATCCTGCAAAAATAACTGTCCTAGTTTTAAGCTATCACCCTAGCTTGATGTGACTAAAGTTTTTAGCCTATCTTGTTTCCACCGTGAATCAAGATGTAATAATTATAGACTGAAAGGGAATTACGCGTTACTACCTGTGAAGGTAGTATTCAAATTATTTGATTAATAATTAATCTCTGGTGATGTTCTGGTAAAGCGAGTTCTGAGAGCAGATGGGAATGAGTTTGTAATAAAGCAGTCTAATTAGACCGCTTTACTACAAAGAGTAATCTGCTAATTGCATCCTGCAAAAATAACCATCCTGGTTAAGCTTTAATACTCTAGCTCAATGCATGCTAAGTATTATATTGGCTTGAGAGGTTATATACTACTCCCACTATTGATAGTTATACCGTATTTTGATTAATTATTAATCGACCTGGTTTGTTTTGATTTTGGAGTTAAACTCTTCTAAAACGGCAATTAATACAGCGCCAAATAAAGTCACTATCCATGATAAGTAAATCCAAATTAAGAAAATAGGCAAAGTTGCTAAAGCGCCGTAGACCACTTCATAGTTATTAAAGTTAACGATGAATAATGCAAATAAACGTTTGGTAATTTCAAAGAGAATGGCGGCGGTAATACCTGCAAAAATGGCGTGTTTTAACCGAATGTCATGATTCGGCATGATTATATAAAGCATGCTAAATGCAATTGCTTCAAACATAACAGGCAGCGTTTTAAGCAAGGAGACTTTGAAGCTAACAATACTATCCAGCTGATTTAATACGTCGAGAGAAAGTGCGTAGGTTGATAGTGATAAGCCTGCACCCATTAAAATAGGACCGCAAGTGAGTAGCGCCCAATATATTAGAAACCGCTGTACTAGCTTTCTTCGAACTTCAGATTTCCATATCACATTAAGTGATTCTTCAATGTTGTAAAGTAAGAAAATTGCGGTTAACAAGAACGTAAATAAGCCAATCGTCGTCAGCTTTCCTGTTTGATCTGAGAAGTCAGTCAAATATTGACGAATATCTAGGCCGGCATCGGGTACAAGGTATTGATAAATGAAATTTTCTAAGTCAGCACCCATTGATTCTAATGGTGCGAAAACGGATAAAAGCGCAAAACAGATTGCGAGCAAGGGAGCTAGTGCAAGTAGTGAGCTGAATGAGAGTGCAGCAGCATGATGGGTGCAGCGATCATGTTTGAAGCGAAGACAAAGAGTTTTGAAAAACAGCAATATGGTTTTAAGTGAGAGCATATTTTTTAAGCTTCCCAAGATTTAATTTTATCTTCTATCCACGTTTTCACTTCTGCTGTCAGTTCAACAGGGTCTCTTCCTTCGGTTGGGATTGGCTTGCCAATTTCTAATTGCATTGTGCCAGGGTGTTTTTTTAAGCCATGTCGTTTCCAGTATTTTCCTGCGTTATGAGCAACAGGTACAATTGGAACACCTGCAGCAATTGCCAGTTTTGCGGCTCCCAATTTGTATTTTGTATCTTCACCATAAGGTGTGCGAGTGCCTTCTGGGAAAATAATCATGTTTCTGCCTTTAGCCACTTTGGCTTTGCCTTGCGTGATAAGGTTTTCTAATGCTTTACGCCCTGCTTTACGGTTAATTGCAATTGGGTCTGCGGCTAATACGGCTATGCCAAATACAGGTACGTAAACTAAAGAGCGCTTTAAAATCCAAGAGGAATTATGTGGCAGGATTGTTTGAAGAGTCAGTGTTTCCCATGCCGACTGGTGCTTTGCCATGTAGATAACAGGCTCGTTTGGTATGTTTTCTTTTCCAGTGACCTTAAGGTCAAGCTTGCATAAATGTTTGAGTAACCAAATGATGCATATTGAATAGCCACTCATTAAACGGTAGCTAGTTGTGTGTGAGAAAAGTAAACCAACAATGCCTAATAGCGTGAATGGAAGAACTAATAGCACCATGCAGATGAAAAAGAGAACTGAGCGGAAATTTTGCATATAGCGATTCTATAAAATTAATTAAGCGTGGTGTTAGTTGAGAAGCTGGTGGACGTAGTCAGCAAGGTTGTCAAAAACAGGAGAGGCTTCAAGCTTATTGTCAGTGAGTAAACTTTCAGACTTAAGACCTTTTCCTGTTCTAACTAATACTGAACTTGCTCCAGCAGAGCGTGCTGCTTGTAAGTCTCTAATAGAGTCGCCAAGAGAATGAACGCCATTAAAGTCTGTTATTTCAGGGTATTTAGATTGTAGTTGTTGGTACATTCCTGCAAGTGGCTTGCGACAATCACAATCATCATCTGGCCCATGCGGGCAAAAGAATATGTCACTAATCACGCCGCCGTGCGCTTCCACCAAGGTTGTCATTTTGTGGTGAATATCGTTGAGTG
>CAYZLE010000217.1:0-2736 GCA_964479305.1 uncultured Gammaproteobacteria bacterium
TTCAGCGCCATCTCAAAGCTCTAACGGTGAACCACCTTTTCCTGACGACATCCCATACATGGGCGATGGAAACTATGAACCGATTGATTACGATCAAGCATCAAGCTCCGCCAATAGCTCGCACCGGCGCCCTATTAAAAGCCAAGCACTTAAAATGGATGAGCTAACCCTTGCCATAAGCGCACTACTGGCTAAACCCGAGTTAGCTGGTGAAGTTGGCAATATTGATTTACTCAGAAAGGCTGGCGATAAAGGCATCAACTTTTTATGTGACATGCTTGATGTCATTCGCTCTACACCTACGCTATCAGCTCAGTCACTATTACAGCGTTATATAGGCACACCCTATGAAGCGCGCCTATCTAGCCTACAAGCCGAGTTTATGTCTGTACCAAGAACAGATGAAGTATTAAGCAAAGAGTTTCTTGACTCTATTGCTCGTATGGAAGCTAAAAGCCATAATCTACGCTATCAGCAGCTTATTAACCAGGCCAGTTTAACTAGCGAAGAAAAACAAGAACTCAAGCAATTACTAGAACGAAATTAAGATTCACTGAAAACTAGTTATTATTTGATTGATTATTTGCTAGAATACGCGCTTTAAAGAATTCGGCTCTACCGAGGAGCGTTGCGACGGAACACAGATTCCGCCAGGCTCGGTAAAGTTTTTACATAACGGCGCTCGTTTTTTAACCTTATTTTATTAGGAGAAAAGCGAGATGACGTCTAAGAACGACTACATTTTCACATCAGAATCCGTTTCAGAAGGCCACCCAGACAAAGTTGCAGACCAAGTTTCTGATGCTGTTCTTGACGCTATGCTTCGTGAAGACCCAAACTCACGCGTAGCTGTAGAAACCCTTGTTAAAACAGGCATGGTTATACTTGCTGGTGAAGTAAGAACTAGCTCTTACATTGACCTTGAAGACCTTATTAGAGAAGTTATTCTAGGCATTGGCTATAACTCTAGCGATGTTGGATTTGATGGTGCATCTTGCGCCGTACTTAACGCGATTGGCAAACAGTCATCTGACATTGCTGTAGGCGTTGATGCAGCAGCTGACAAAGAACAAGGCGCTGGTGACCAGGGCTTAATGTTTGGTTATGCTAATAACGAAACCGACGTACTCATGCCAGCACCTATTTACTACTCTCACCGTTTAGTTGAAAAACAGGCTGAGCTTCGTAAATCAGGCCAACTTGCTTGGTTACGCCCAGATGCTAAAAGCCAAATTAGCTTACGCTACGAAAACGGCAAACCTGTTGCTGTTGACGCTGTTGTATTATCTACTCAGCATTCACCAGACATTAGCCTTAAAGACCTTCGTGAAGCAGTATTAGAAGAAATTATTAAACCAGTACTACCTTCTGATTGGTTACATGACGACACACTGTTCCACATTAACCCAACAGGTAATTTTGTTATTGGTGGTCCAGTAGGTGATTGTGGTTTAACAGGCCGTAAAATTATTGTTGATACCTATGGCGGCATGGCTCGTCATGGTGGTGGCGCATTCTCTGGCAAAGACCCTTCAAAGGTTGATCGCTCTGCAGCTTATGCAGGTCGTTACGTTGCTAAAAATATTGTTGCTGCGGGCTTGGCTGATCGCTGTGAAATTCAAATTTCGTATGCTATTGGTGTTTCAGAACCTACATCTATTTGGGTAGACTCATTTGGCACCGGCAAAATTGCAGACGCTAAAATTGTAGAGCTTGTTCGCAAACACTTTGACTTACGTGCTGGTGGCCTTGTAGACATGCTAGACCTTAAACGCCCTATTTATCAAAAGACAGCCGCTTATGGCCACTTTGGTCGTGAAGATGCTGACTTTACTTGGGAAAAAACAGATAAAGCAGAACTGCTTCGTAAAGATTCAGGTATCTAAATAAATATTTAAACTTATAAATGCCTGCTGCGAGTATATGCAGCAGGATATTTACTTGAGGAGCGCTGCGACAAACATTTTGTTTGCTAGGCTCAAGTAAATATTATTTAACGGCGCTCGTTTTAAACCTATTTAACTTCACTAGGAGAAACGAGATGAAAACACCTCTCTCAACAGAACAAGACTACATTATTGCTGACATCGGCCTGGCCGAATTTGGCCGCAAAGAAATTGCTATCGCAGAAACAGAAATGCCAGGCCTTGTGTCTGTACGCACAGAATACGGTAAAGAACAGCCATTAAAAGGCGCTCGCATCGCCGGCTCTTTACACATGACTATTCAAACTGCTGTATTAATCGAATCACTTATTGCACTTGGTGCAGAAGTTCGCTGGGTTTCTTGCAACATTTTCTCAACACAAGATCATGCAGCAGCGGCTATTGCTGCTGGTGGCACACCCGTTTTTGCTTATAAAGGCGAAACTCTAGAAGAGTACTGGGACTACACTCACCGCTTATTCGAATGGCCAAATGGCGAACACGCTAACATGATACTTGATGATGGCGGCGATGCTACGGGCTTATTAATGCTCGGCACAAAAGCTGAAAAAGACATTTCAGTCCTAGACAAGCCAGGCAGTGAAGAAGAAAAATGGCTATTTGCTTCTATTAAAAAACAACTTGCTAAAGATAGCACTTGGTACAGCGTTCGCAAAGCTGCGATTAAAGGCGTAACAGAAGAAACAACAACTGGCGTACTACGTTTATACCAGATGCACCAAAATAACGAATTAGTATTCCCAGCTATTAACGTTAATGATTCAGTAACTAAATCTAAGTTCGACAACCT
>CAYZLE010000218.1:0-2704 GCA_964479305.1 uncultured Gammaproteobacteria bacterium
CTAAGGGAGAACCACAACTTACCTTTGCATTCGCAAGCAGCCACTTTTAATGCTAGAAGCAATACGCAAAGCCATAGCAATCATAGTAGTCTGAGTGCCCAAGAGTGGCAAAAAGCTTATGGTGTAAGCGATAGTGCTGATGGCAACTATAGTACAAGCGGCTCTAGTGTTGCTAATTCTAACTTTAGCGATGAACAAAATTCATTGGGTGCAAATAAAGAAATACCCACATTAGGTTTTGCAGTATCTCAACTACACGGTATTTATATACTTTCACAAAATCAGCATGGTTTGGTTTTAGTTGATATGCATGCGGCTCACGAGAGAATTACTTATGAGCGTCTAAAAGAAGCTTACGACGGGCAAACAGTTCAGCGTCAGCCTCTTTTGCTGCCCAAGAAAATTGTTGTTGCTGAAAAAGAAGCCGACAAATTAGAACAATACCAAGAGCAAATTGAAGACTTTGGCTTTGTATTACGCCGAACAAGTATTAACGACGTTCAAATAGAAGAGATTCCGGCTTTATTGCAAGCAGAGAACATCGAACAATTAATTAAAGATGTTATTGCTGACCTAGTCGTTGTGAATGACGTTAGCCGCTTACAGCAACATAGAGATGAATGGTTATCTAGTATGGCTTGTCATGGCTCTATTCGAGCTAATCGTCAGCTAACTATTCCAGAAATGAATGCTTTATTGCGTGATATGGAAGCTACAGAAAAAAGCGCTCAATGTAATCATGGCAGACCTACATGGGTGCAACTTAGTATGCAGCAGCTAGATAGTTTGTTTAAAAGAGGCCAATAGGGTGCCTGCAAAGCAAAAAATTGTTGCCGTTATGGGGCCAACAGCCAGTGGTAAAACTGATTTAGCCATAGACTTCGCTAATCGCTTTCCTAGTGACCTTATCAGCGTTGATTCAGCTTTAGTTTATAAAGATATGAATATTGGCACTGCAAAGCCTGAGGCAGAAGTACTTGCAGAGTACCCACATGCCTTAGTTGACCTTATTTCACCTGAAGAACGTTACTCAGCAGCCGACTTTGCTAGAGATGCCAAGCGATGCATAAAAGAAAGCACAGACAACAAACGTCTACCTATCTTAGTCGGCGGAACCATGCTGTATTATCGCGCTTTACTAGCCGGTATGGATGACTTGCCTGAAACAGATCATGATGTTCGTGCAGAGTTTTTAGAACGTTTAGAAAAAGAAGGTAGCTTATCATTACATAAGAGTTTAGCTGAAGTAGACCCTGAGTCTGCCGAACGCATCCATCAAAATGATCCGCAAAGAATTATAAGGGCGCTTGAAGTATATGCAATCTCAGGTAAAACACTGAGTAGCTTGCAAACACATTCAACAATAGAGTCACCTTACGACTGCCTTAAAATTGTTCTTTTGCCTAAGGAAAGAAGCTTTTTGCATGAGCGAATAGCGAAACGTTTCGACATTATGCTGAATAATGGCTTTATAGAAGAAGTAGAAATGCTGAAAGCTCGTTATAACTTACATTTAGACCTTCCTTCAATGCGTTCAGTAGGCTATCGCCAAGCCTGGCAGTATTTAGAAGGCGACTTAAGTTTTGAGGAAATGAAGGAGCGGGGCATTATCGCAACTCGTCAATTAGCGAAACGACAGCATACCTGGTTGCGCAAAGAACCCGATATAAATACCCTTTATATAGAAGTAAGCCTAGAAGAAAAACATGCAGAAGCAGCCACTCTTATTGAAAACTTCATGAATAAATGAACTTTAGAGCTATAAATAACTCATAAAAACTGTAATTTTCATCATTTATGATAATATATTCATTAATAACAATTAAAAAAGTGAGCGGATCATGGCCAACAAAGGACAAAACCTTCAAGAAGTTTTCCTTAACGCATTAAGAAGGGAAAGAATTCCTGTATCAATATTCTTAGTTAATGGCATCAAGTTACAAGGACAAGTAGAAAGCTTTGACCAATTTTCAGTACTGCTAAAGAGCACAGTGTCGCAAATGGTATATAAGCATGCTATTTCAACTATTGTACCGGCTAAATCGGTAAGCATAGACACAGACTCGGACAGCTAAGTTATTCTAGTTTAGCCTTTAATGAGTACCAGTTTTATTGATCGCGAGGCGCGTGGTGAACGTGCCTTGTTAGTTTGTGCCTCTTTTGGCCTGCAAAAACACTTCTATACATCTGAATTTAGTGAATTAGCCTCTTCAGCCAATGTTGAAGTGCTCAGCGTTGTGACAACATGGCGCCAAAAACCCCATCCAAAATACATGCTTGGCAGCGGTAAAGCTGAAGAAATTGCTGACTTGGTAAAAGAATTAGAGGCCGATGTCGTACTAGTTGACGCTAGCCTCAGCCCAGCCCAAGAACGAAACCTAGAAAAACTCGTTTGTTGCAGGGTTATTGACCGTAGCGGTTTAATCTTAGATATATTTGCGCAACGTGCGCGTTCATTCGAAGGCAAGCTGCAAGTTGAATTAGCTCAGCTTCGTCATATTTCTGCCCGCCTTGTAAAAGGTTGGTCGCATTTAGAAAGGCAAAAGGGCGGTATTGGCTTACGTGGCCCAGGTGAAACCCAATTAGAAACCGATAAGCGTTTATTAGCCGTTCGCATTAAGCAACTTTCAGCCAAGCTTGAAAAAGTGGACCAACAACGTCAACTAAGCCGTCGCTCAAGATCTCGTAACGGTGTACCTACAGT
>CAYZLE010000219.1:0-2679 GCA_964479305.1 uncultured Gammaproteobacteria bacterium
TAAAGCATAAAAAAGCGCGGTTAACCGCGCTTTTTTATGCTTTAAAATTACGGATAAAAATAGAGTTATTTAAGTGGTGAAGGGTTAACGCCCATATCGCCAAGGCCAATTAAAATAACAATCATGGCGAATAAAGCAATAGAAATGCCAACGCGCCAAGTTAGTGACTTTGCCATTGTGCTTTCGCGTCCTTCTTTGCGAAACAGGTTTGCTAAAGCTAAACCTAAGTTAATTAAAACGGCAATAAAAAGAATAATAATGAGTATTTTAGTAAAGGGCATAGCTGCTCCCAAAAAGAATTAAGCATAACGTAAAAAAGCAGCCTAATCTATAATATAAGAGCGCCATTTCAGTGCGTTTGCGGTAAAATGTCGCATGGTAATTAACTGTTATGGTCGTCAATATCAAATCAATCTAGCCGTATTGCTAGCGGTTGTTTTGATGGTGGCTTTAATGCTGAAACTTGGCTTCTGGCAAATAAATAGAGCTGCTGAAAAAAAAGACTGGCTTGAGAGTTTGGCGAATGCAGAAACACTGCCTACACAGCCTTTGTACAAGCAGCCTGCAGACTTTGAAGCATGGCAATATAAGAAAGCCGAGCTTTATGGTCGCTATTTAAATGAACAGCAGTTTTTGTTAGACAATCAATTTAGCGGGCTTCAAGAAGATAAACGAGCTGGCTTTAATGTGATTACACCGTTTGAGCTTGAAGATAAAACTATTGTTCTCGTTAACCGGGGTTGGTTGCCGAGAGAGCATAATAAAAGTGTATTACCTGTTGTGGGTATAAACGCCGAACTTAAGTCAGTTAAAGGCGTGTTAAGCAAACCTGCTAAACAGTTTAGCTTGGGTGATATAACGAGCCAAAAACATACTTGGCCTGTGCTTGTGCAGTATGTAGATACAAGAGAAATGTCGGCGATATTACAGCGTGAAATCGCGCCAATGATGTTAATGTTATCTCCAAGCGAGGCAGAAGGTTATGCGCGGAATTGGGATAAGAAAAAAACCATTAAGATGGGCCCGAGCGCACATTACGGTTACGCATTTCAGTGGTTTGCATTAAGTTTTACATTAGTATCTTTAAGTGTATTGATAGTGTTAAAGAAAAGCATAAAACGTACATAGATTAATAAAGTAGATAAATAATATGAATATTGACCAATCAAAAAGAAAACGCGGACGCTTTTGGCTTATATGCTTAGTCGCTTTATTTGTTGTGCCTATGCTGGGTTCGTGGTGGTTGTTTTTTCATACGCAAAAAACAGGGAAGGTGTGGGGTACAAGCAACAAAGGTTCTCTAATACAGCCGATGATTGCTTTAAAAGATATTAACTTACCGCTGCAAACTGATAACACTTTAAGCCTGAAGGAAATTGAGCGTCACTGGACACTCGTTTATTTAATGCCAAAGGAATGTGCAGCGCAGTGCGAGAAAGATATATTCCACATGCGTCAAATACATGTCTCTATAAGTAAAGACTTTGACCGTGTGCAGCGCTTGCTTGTACTTCAAAACCCAGCGCAACGCCAAGAGAAGAATGAGTTCTTACAACATTACGACGATATGATGATTGCCTTGAGCGATGATGAAAATCAGCCCTTACGTAAACAGATTATATTGCCGAACACAGAAGAATTTACAGCAGGCGTAAATGGGCATATTATTCTTGTAGATCCTCAAGCCAATGCCATGATGGTTTATGAAAAAGGTGTTGATCCAGCCAAAGTATTTAAGGATCTGAAAAAATTATTACGAATGTCGCGAATAGGTTAAAAACTTATGAGAAAGAAATTTTATAGAAAACGTTATAACAAGCCGAAGCCTTATGTAAATCCAACACCAGTAGCTACGCGCTACTTGGCTCTAGGTACATTGTTACTAACTTTAATCGTTGTGGTACTTGGCGCTTATGTGCGTTTGTCTGATGCAGGTCTAGGTTGTCCAGACTGGCCGGGTTGCTACGGTAAAGTTGGCGTTCCTGCAACGGCAGCAGATATTGCTTTGGCTAATGAGCAATTCCCAGAGCGCGCTGTAGAAGCAGGCAAGGCTTGGAAAGAAATGGGTCATCGTTATCTTGCTAGTATTGTTGGTTTCTTAATTTTAATTATGGCTGTTGTATCAATAATTAAAAAGAAAATGTCGGTAGCCTTACCTTTGGCTTTAGTCGGCGTTGTTGCCTTGCAAGGTGCATTGGGTATGTGGACAGTAACCTTGTTATTAAAGCCCGCCATTGTTACAGCACATTTAATCGGTGGTATGACAACCTTGTCGCTATTGGTCTGGCTAACGCTCACTTTCTTCGCTGTGCGTATTGCTAATACCTACAAACTATCTAAAGCATTTAAAACTTACTTGCTTGTTTGCCTTTTGGCCCTATGCTTGCAAATAACACTGGGTGGTTGGGTTAGTACTAACTACGCTGCTTTGGCTTGTTCAGGTTTTCCTGAGTGCAATACTTTTTGGGTGCCGCCTGAAATGGACTTTAAAACAGGTTTTACAATATGGCATGGCCTTGGTATTAATTATGAGTTTGGCAAATTAGAAGCACCAGCTCGAATTGCTATTCATTATTCACATCGTATTGGTGCCATTGTTCTGTCTGTAATGCTTTTGGTTTTAATGTTCTTAATGCACAAGAATAGTAAAAAAGTTAAAGAGCTAGGTAACTGGAATAA
>CAYZLE010000220.1:0-2666 GCA_964479305.1 uncultured Gammaproteobacteria bacterium
TTTACCGCATTACCACTAGCTACACCATTTGAGTTTGCAGGTACGCCGGAAACATCTAAATTAGTATTGGTTGCTACTGTAATACCTGTGTTTGCAGGATCAGTAATTCTAAGGCCTAAGCTAACTGTACCTGTGTAATCAACATTACCATCAGTAAATATGAAATTTACATCGCTAGGGTTATTAGTACCATCTGGATCTACGAAGTTATTTGCTGGCGCAGCTGGCGTACCAGGGTTACGAACAAAGCTATAACCGTCTGCTTGAATTGCACGTGAAAAGCCTGATCTTAGTGAACCTAGGCCATCATCATTTTCACCTGAAACATAAACGTCGAATCCATTTGACTCAAAGTTATATGTACCCGCTTCTGCAACGGCTTCTGTTAGTGTTACTGATTGCAATTCATCTGCATCTGATAAAGTATCACCATCGCTATCGATTACTTGCGAAAATGCAAGCATAGGCGACACCATCATTATTGTGAATGGAATCAACTTTTTCTTGAAATCCATTGTCTTTGTTTCTTTACTAGTAAACATTTTTAGTCCCATCATAATTATTATTAACAAAAACACTAATGCAATGCGTATGCCAAAGCCAAAACCAAACATAAGCTGTTGATTTTAATAAATATATCGTTAATCTTACATAAAGAAAAACTCCTTTAACTTTAACTATTATCATCAATTTGTCGGATATTGAACAAAAAAGCCGCTTTAAAAGCGGCTTTTTGTGTTGTAAAAACGGTTTTGTTAGCTAATTTGTATTTGCTTCGCTTTTACTGGCTCTTTTTTAGGAATGGTAATAGTTAATATACCGTCGTCTTTGCTTGCAGAAATGTTTTCTACATCTGCCGTTTTAGGTAGCTGGTAGGCACGATCTAGTTCCCATGTAGCATCAGCTTTAGCGCTTTCTGTCTGCTTTTCCTTTGTGCGGTTCGCTTGAATACGCAATATGCCAGACTCTTGTTCTATATTAATAGTATCTACTGGAACACCAGGTAGTTCGGCGCGTAGTATAAAGCTGTCGTCTGTTTGGTCTACTGTTATTGTAGGCTGCCACGCTGCTGTTCGGCGTGTGGCTGGCGTATCGTTAAGCCATTGGTTTAATGAGTGGCTAAATAAGCTGTTGGGTCTGTATGTACTTAGTAACATGTTTTTCTCCTGTGGAACTTGTTGACTGTAGTGTTTATCTACAATAGAAATGCGCCCTAAAAACACATTTCCAAGTCCTTGAAATAAAAGCATTTATCCTTATAACTATTGATTAGGCTTAGTAAAATACATTATCACCACTTATGTTGCCTTTATACAACATTCATAATAATTGCTTAGAGGCTTTGCTGAATTTAAATTTAGACCGGTTTAATTCATTACAGTAGAATAAATTAATTAAATAGGACAGAGGATGCAAATGGCAAAGTTAAAGATATGGACACGTGCTGCTGAAATAGCGGCAGCCGCACCAGCTGAACGAAACCGGTATGTTGATTTATTACGCGCGGTATCAATTAGCGCGGTTGTGTTGGGCCATTGGATTTTGGCAGCACCTTATCTTGAAGCCGGCTCACCAAAATTGGCGCATTTGTTAGATATTCAACCTTGGTCACGCTGGTTAACTTGGCTATTTCAAGTAATGCCGGTATTTTTCTTTGTTGGCGGCTTTTCCAATGGTGTGTCTTGGGATGGCGCGCAAAAACGCGGTCAATCATACGCTCAATGGTTAGAGTCAAGAATGCGCCGACTACTTGGCCCAGTAGTCCCCTTAGTTTTACTTTGGTGTTTGCTTGGCATTATCGGTTTTATATTTGGTATTCCCGCGGGAATGATAGGCATTGGTTCGCAAATATCATTGGTTCCTGTTTGGTTTTTAGCTATTTATTTTGTGATAGTCATGCTGGTGCCTTTAACTCGCCGGGCTTGGCATCATTTTGCTTACTTCAGTATTATTGTTCCTATGATATTGGCTATTATTGGTGATCTAGTGTTTTTTAACACATCACAAAAATGGCTAGCTTGGTTAAATTATTTATTTGTGTGGAGTGCCGTACATCAACTTGGTTACGCTTGGCAACAAGGTTCCCTTAGCGGCTCATTTAAAATGTTTATTATGGGTTGTTGTGGCGCTCTTGTTCTGGTGGCATTAACAATATTTGGACCCTACCCCCTTAGTCTAGTTGGCGTTCCTAGCCAGGAATTAAGTAATACTACGCCACCTAAAATTACTTTATTAGCGCTAGGCATAATGCAAATTGGTTTCTTACTTTCACTTGAGAAAGTAATGCGTCAGTGGTTGGCAAAAAGTAGTGTATGGACAAGTACGGTACTCATTAACGGCTTAATTATGCCTGTGTTCTTATGGCACAGTACGGTGATGATGTTATTAATTGGTGCTTTTTTATGGTTATTACCAAGCGCTCTATCAGCCTACCCAGGCTCAGCCGATTGGTGGACCTTGCGCCCTGTTTGGGTGGCTGTATTTTTAGTTTTTATGTTGGCTTTGTTACCCTTGTTTCTGCGCATTGAAAAAATGATAACTGGCAACCCTCGCGAGAATGTATCGCTTGTGCAACTGATGCTTGCAGCTATTCTTATGAGCGCGGGCCTGGCATTGCTAGCGGGCGGTGGTGTAAGTGGCAACGGACCACTAGGTTTAAACTGGTT
>CAYZLE010000221.1:0-2658 GCA_964479305.1 uncultured Gammaproteobacteria bacterium
TAAACACTGCTTTTTATCGTTATAACGACTTTAAATCAGACAAGAAAACACCCGCGTGTAAAAAGATCACCTTTGCTTTTGAAAAGAAAGGCTCTGCTGCCATTGCTCGCCGCCGCGAAACAGGCCTGAAACAAGGTAGCGCAATTGCAAACGGTGTAGAAAAAACTAAAGACTTAGGCAATGCGCCAGCCAACCTTTGCACACCAACCTACCTAGCTAAAGAAGCTAAAGCACTTCAAAATCAACATAAAAAAATCAAAGTATCTATTCTCGAAGAAAAGCAAATGAAAAAGCTGGGCATGCACTCCCTACTTTCAGTTTCTAACGGTAGTGTTGAACCTGCGAAACTAATTGTAATGGAGTACAAACAAGGCAAAAAAGGTAAAAAGCCAGCCGTACTAGTTGGCAAAGGTATTACATTCGACACCGGTGGTATTTCGTTAAAACCTGGTGGCCAAATGGACGAAATGAAATACGACATGTGCGGTGCAGCTAGTGTTGTAGGCACAATGCAAGCCGTAGCAGAAATGGAACTGCCTATTAACCTTGTATGTGTAATTGCAGCAGCCGAAAACATGCCTAGCGGTCAAGCAACAAAGCCTGGCGACATTGTTAAAAGTATGTCAGGTCAAACGATTGAAATTTTAAATACTGATGCTGAAGGCCGATTAGTATTATGCGACGCCTTAAGCTACGTTGAAAAATTTGACCCTGCTGCAGTCGTTGATATTGCTACGCTTACAGGCGCCTGCATTGTAGCTTTAGGACGTGTACCTAGTGCTGTATTTTCAAATCAGCCTAAACTGGCCAGCCAATTAGTTGAGTCGGGCAACACTATTCAAGATCGAGTGTGGGAGCTGCCTATTTGGGATGACTACCAACAACAACTAGACAGTAATTTTGCAGACATCGCAAACATTGGTGGTCGCGACGCAGGCTCAATTACAGCAGCTTGCTTCCTTTCACGTTTTACCACTAAGTATAACTGGGCGCATTTAGACATTGCTGGAACAGCATGGGTTTCAGGCAAGGCTAAAGGTGCAACTGGTCGTCCGGTTCCACTACTCACTCAATATTTAATTGATAACCACGTATAAACTATGCGCGTCGACTTTTACTCATTAAGCCAAAATAAAACACTTGAGCAAGTAGTGCTTCACCTAGTGAATAAGGCTAGCGAGCAAAGTTGGCGCATTGGTATTTTCACCAAAGATAAAAAGCAAACCGATGAGCTTCAAACGGCACTTTGGTCTTTATCTCCAAATAGCTTTTTTGCGCATGAAGTCATTAGCAGCTCCCGTTGTGAATCTAGCCAAGCTGCTATAATGCTATTTACACAAGAGCCAGATGATATAGCTACACTTGACTACTTTATTAATATCAGTAACGTTATGCCTAAATATAATAGTGAAAATGGGCGACTAGCTGAAGTTATCGCAGCAGACGAAGAGTCACTTAAACTTGGCAGGGAACGTTATACTCAATTTAAATCGCTCACTGAGTCGAACGCAATTACACTTAACCACCATAAAATATAATGACTGACGACAAACACATACCAACATTAACAGACGTAATTGGCAAAGTTAAAAACATTGGCTCTAAGAAAAACACAGATGAGCCTAAAATAAAAAACAAAGCTAAAACTAAAGACAAGCACCCTATTGAGGCTGCACAAGAATTTGGCTTGAATATGGAGCAAATTGAAATTCTTCAAAAGCTGATGAACAAGCATATTAAAAATAAAATTGCTAAACACAGCAACATAATGCACCAAGAGTTAAGCGAAGAAATTAATAACATTTTATTAAAACTCGAAAAGAAATAATCGCCCTAAATAATCATCAAGGTACAACGTGGAATTATCTAAACTTATAAACACAATAAAAACAGAACCCGCATCAATAGACTTTAGCGATGTTATAGAAACCATTGAAGCAAACTACACTTTTACAGAAACCGCTTTTACTAATGGCGAGCAAAGCAATAAGGCCGGAGAAAATAATGGCTCTTGTAAAATATTTGCTTTCGCAAAACTACAAAACCTTAGCGAACAAGAAACCTTAACGTGCTTTGGCCAGTACTACTTAGACGTACTAAATACACCAAACGACACAGACCACCAAAACATCCGCCAATTTATGCAAAAAGGTTGGAACGGCATTGCCTTTGAAGGCGAGGCTCTACAAAGCCAATAAATATGCCCTCTTTAGCCAAAGTTGAACAACTTACGATTTTTCCTGTTAAATCATTAGCAGGAATATCGCTCAACGAAGCTAAGCTCCTCCCTACCGGCTTAGAGTACGACCGTTTTTGGATGATAGTAGATGCAGACGCCAAGTTCATCACACAGCGCACCCATCAGGCTATGCTGAACATCAGCACCAGCATCAAAAACGATCAACTGACCCTCACGCACGACAACAGCTCAATAAGCGTAAACATAAATTCACAAACTAAACAGCAGACAGAAGCCTTTGATGCCATCATCTGGAAAGTCACATGCAAAGTCCTCAGCGAAGCAAAAGAAGTTAACGACTGGCTCTCTGAAATATTAAATGAACCCGTTCGTTTAGTGCGAATGCTATCTACATTTAAGCGCCCTCAGCATAAAGCTGAGTTTTTAGGTGAAAGTACTCATACCCACTTTGCAGATGC
>CAYZLE010000222.1:0-2625 GCA_964479305.1 uncultured Gammaproteobacteria bacterium
AATCACAATCCAGGGCTCTACCAACTGAGCTACGCTCACCATAATCAAGTTTGAACACTCAACAGACCACGTTAATGGTACGCCCGACAGGACTCGAACCTGTAACCCTCGGCTTAGAAGGCCGATGCTCTATCCAGTTGAGCTACGGGCGCATCTATGTTTTGTGCTCATAGTTAAGTAAATTGGTCGGGGCAGAGAGATTCGAACTCCCGACCCCCTGGTCCCAAACCAGATGCGCTACCAGACTGCGCTATGCCCCGACATTTACTTAGTCTCACCAACTTGGCCTTAGCCGTGTCAGCGAGGGCGCGATAATACGCCTACCAGCTAAAATCGTCAATCCACTTAGCGAAAAAAAATGCATTTTTTTGAAAAAAATTTAAATTTCGACCTAAAATTCCATCTAATTAACATTGTTTAGTGAATTTGGCTTAATTTGTAAGACTTGCTGCTTGATGACGCCTCACTAAGCTGAGAAAATAGCAGCCATTATCTACGATGTTTCATAATCACAAGGGCACTATGAGCGCACAAATTATCGACGGCAAGCAAATTGCTGCAAACACCAGAATAACGATTAAAGAGAAAGTTGAACAACGCACAGCGAAAGGGCTTCGTACGCCTGGTCTAGCTGTAGTTTTAATTGGCAACAACCCTGCTTCACAAGTCTATGTAAACAATAAGAAAAAAGCCTGTAACGAAGTGGGCTTTGTTTCACAATCACACGAACTACCAGACACAACAAGCGAAGCGGAGCTGCTTGATTTAATAGCGCAATTAAACCAAGACGCGACAATTGACGGCATATTGGTACAGCTACCCTTACCTAAGCAAATTAATGGCGACAAAGTCATTGAAGCGATTGACCCAAGCAAAGACGTAGATGGTTTTCATCCATCAAACATAGGCCGCTTAACTTTGCGCACACCAACACTTCGCCCTTGCACACCATATGGCTGTATTAAGTTATTAGAGTCTGTAGGTGAAACATTTAAAGGCAAGAAAGCCACTATTGTTGGCTCATCTAATATCGTTGGTCGCCCTATGGCGCTTGAGCTATTAAATGCAGGTGCTACACCTACAATTTGTAATCGCTACACTGGCGACTTTAAAGAACAAATTAAAGATGCGGATATTTTAGTTGTTGCCCTAGGTCGTCCTGACCACATTCCTGGCGAGTGGATTAAAAAAGGCGCAACAGTAATTGATGTTGGTATTAACCGTTTAGATAGCGGCAAGCTAACAGGTGACGTTGATTTTGATTCAGCCAAAGAACGCGCTGCTTTCATAACGCCTGTACCTGGCGGTGTTGGCCCAATGACTATCGCCATGTTGCTTGAAAACACCTTAACCTCAGCCGAAACAAGAGACTAAGTTATTATTACCTTACAAAGCTTATGTTTTGTTGCCGCTGGTGGCGCTTTAGGTGCCATCAGCCGCTTTTTAATTAGCTCTCTAGCCTCACCTAAACAAGTATTTCCGTGGACAACCTTTTTTGCCAATATTAGCGGTGCATTTTTAATCGGCGTGCTTTATGTTTTGCTTATTGAAAAACCTGTACTAAACATAGAACTATCTAGCAACTTAAAACAATTGCTTATGGTAGGCTTTTTAGGCGCTTTAACCACCTACTCTAGCTTTTCACTAGAAGCCATTAACTTATTGCAAGCTGGGCATACTGCAACAGCCATCACTTATGCCATTACTACAATGCTAGCTTGTCTTGGATTAACCGCGCTAGCTATGATGCTAACGCGATATTTGGTTTAAACAGAACAGCAGCCTTAATAATTATTAGAATAAGGTTTAAGTAAGGCATCGCCTACTTTCAAATCTAAAATCACCTTCTCTTGCGTGCTTATTTCATCAGCTTTAAGCGTAGTTAAATCCGGCAAGCCACCTTTTATACGCATATATTCAGACCGCCACTCAAACTTTTTATTTTTACGCCAATACTTGGCATTTTGGCTACCCTTGCTAGGGTTCTTAACAACACTAATATATCCAAGCTCGCCGTCTTGATTCAAATCAGCGGCTACAACCAAGGCTTCATGGCTAGTAATGATATTGTTATCAACTACAACAGTGCTACGCCTAACATCTCCTTCTATAGAATCTATAATTTTACCTTTTAGCTCTTCATCCAAAACTAAATCTTCCGGAATATACCTAATTAAGTCCTCAACTTGCTCCTTGCTTATCTCGACAGACTTTTGCTTCTTACCGAAGTTGTATTTAACAGGATATAAATTATAAAAACGCTCTGCACCTTTAGTGTCTTTGGCAATTTCAGATTTCAAACTTTCTACACGCGCATAACCCGGCTTTAACAAGTTACGTTTTACATACCTAAAGTCAAAATCCTCTAGCTTCACTTCACCTGAATCCATTCTTGCGAATTGGCTCGAAACCGAAATTTTTCTAAAGTCTAAAGCGGGTGTATTAACCAAGACCATTACCACCATAACGACTAAGCCCATGGACACATTGACTTTGTCTAAAGCAAAAGTCCAAGCATCGCGATGTTTTACAATACCAATTAAGTAGCCTACAGAAAATAAGCCCAATAAAAACCACCAGTCCTAAGCCGAAAGTGACCGTCCGTACCTGCAACAATCCCTAAAA
>CAYZLE010000223.1:0-2618 GCA_964479305.1 uncultured Gammaproteobacteria bacterium
CTCAGGGAGCCATCCATCATGCTGTTTTTGCTAGGTGTGGCTTTAGGTTTTATGTTTGGTATTAATATCAAACTGTCTGTAGCGATAACGGCTTTATTAATGGGATTGTTATTGATTTGGCTGCGCAATATCCCTGCTATTAAAAAGCAACTTCAAAATGATGTGCTGCTGGGTTTCTTGGCGCACATTACCATGGCTTTGGGCGTGGTTGTCTTGGTAAGTTTAGATGATGTTCGTATCGACTTGTTTAGTTACCTGTTTGGCGATGTGCTAACGATTAATCAATCAGACTTAATAGTATTAGCGCTGACTACAGCGGCAGGTATGTTGTTGGTCGCTTTAATGTGGCGACCTCTATTGATGACTGTAGTTGATGAGGAGTTGGCAACGATAGAGGGCGTTAACACTAAGCTTATGCGTTTGTTATTTATTTTACTGTTGTCGTGGATGGTAGCGATATCGATGCAAGTGGTGGGTGTCTTGCTGGTAGCCTCGTTTTTAATTATTCCTGCAGCGGCAGCACGACGTATTTCTAAAACGCCTATGCAAATGGCGCTTTATTCGGTAGCTTTATCAGTTGTTGCCGTATGCCTAGGTGTGTTGGTATCATTCGCTTGGAATATTCCAGCGGGGCCAATGATGGTCATTATAATGTCTATAGAATTTTTACTATTATGGCTAAAGCCTTCGCACTAAACTTTTGAGACTACTATGCTAATTCATCCCGAAATAGACCCCGTTATTTTTCAAATAGGCCCATTGAAAGCACAATGGTACGGCCTAATGTATTTGCTGGGCTTTTTAGGCTTTTTCTTATTGATGAGAAGCCGTTTGAAACGAGCAGACTCGCCTTTTAAAACGACTGAAGACATTAACGACTTTATATTTTACGGTGCGCTAGGTGTAATTTTAGGCGGACGTTTAGGTTACTGTCTGTTTTATGCACCACATTTAATCACCGACTTCGGGGGTGGCCTGCCTTACTGGGGAGTGCTGCGCATTACCGACGGTGGCATGTCGTTTCATGGTGGTGTAATTGGCGTAATATTAGCGACCATTCTTTTTGCACGAAAAATTAAAGTTAACATGTTTGATCTAGGTGACTTTATTGCACCTGCCATACCGGTAGGTTTATTGTTCGGCCGCATTGGTAATTTTATTAACGGTGAGCTTTGGGGGCGTACAACAGATGTGCCTTGGGGTATGGTGTTTAGGGATGGTGGTCCGCTACCTCGTCACCCATCTATGCTTTACGAAGCCTTTTTGGAAGGCCTAGTGCTATTATTAGTATTATGGTTTATTAGCCGTAAGCCCCGTTCACGCGGTATGATGGCGGGTCTATTCTTAATAGGTTACGGTTTCTTCCGTTTCTTAGTAGAATTTGTACGTCAGCCAGATGAGCATCTTGGATTTTTGGCGATGGACTGGTTCACAATGGGCATGTTGCTATCGCTGCCGATGATAATAATAGGCTTAGCATTTGTATTTTTAGTACCGAAACTGAGTAAATAACGATGAAACAATATCAAGACTTAATGCGTCACGTACGTGATCATGGAACAGTAAAAGAAGACCGCACAGGCACAGGTACCGTATCGGTATTTGGTTACCAAATGCGTTACGACTTAGCGGACGGTTTTCCTTTGGTAACGACTAAGAAGTGTCACCTGCGTTCAATTATTCATGAGCTGCTTTGGTTTTTAAAAGGCGACACTAATATTAAGTACTTGAAAGACAACGGCGTATCTATTTGGGATGAGTGGGCTGATGAAAATGGCGACCTAGGTCACGTTTATGGTTATCAGTGGCGTTCATGGCCTTTAGCGAATGGCGAAAGCATTGACCAAATTAGCCAAGTTGTTGAGCAAATTAAAAACAACCCAGACTCGCGCCGCTTAATTGTTAGCGCCTGGAATGTTGCCGATGTAGACAATATGGCTTTACCACCTTGCCATGCTTTCTTTCAGTTCTATGTGGCGAATGGCAAATTATCGTGTCAGCTATATCAAAGAAGCGCCGACATTTTCTTAGGCGTGCCTTTTAATATTGCCTCTTATGCCTTAATGACAATGATGATGGCACAGGTATGTGGTTTAGAAGCTGGCGAATTTGTTCACACCCTAGGTGATGCGCATTTATATTCAAACCATTTAGAGCAAGTTGACGAGCAACTATCTCGTAAGCCTTTTGCCTTGCCAACAATGAAAATTAATCCAGACGTTAAAAGCATCTTTGACTTTACAATAGATGATTTCGACTTACAGGGTTACGAAGCGCACCCTCATATTAAAGGTAAAGTAGCCGTTTAATACAAACTGCTTGATTAGTATTATGGCCGCATCTGGTTTCTGCTTAGTTAGCGTTAAAGAAAAAATTCAACTGAGCCCCAATTTACTTCGATTAGTTTTGCAGGGCGATTCACTAAAAGACTTTCCCGCTGATTGTGCAAGTGGCTATATAAAGCTGCGCTTTGCACATGAAGCAGAAATAAATAATCATCATAATGCGAACAGTGTTGCTGACGAATTTGTTGGTGAAAAAGCTTTGCTACGTACTTTTACCATTCGCGCATTTGACCCAAATAATAATAGTGTAACGATAGATGCTGTATTACACGG
>CAYZLE010000224.1:0-2617 GCA_964479305.1 uncultured Gammaproteobacteria bacterium
TTCCAACTTCCAAAGAATATTCATAATTTCTAATTCTACTTCTGTAAGTAATCTGGATAAACTTTTTTTAGACATCTTTCCTCCGTAATAAAATTATCAACTAAAATTATGGATACAAAAATTTTTAGGGCTGAACTAAACAAAGCTCTATCAGGTACTATGCCAGACACTTGGCCTTAAAAAGCTACCAGTGATAGCATAGTACCCACACATTGAACGAAATCGAAATATGAGTTCTCTATCAGTACTTAACTAATCACTCGACTACTCTTAGCAGTATTTCGTACTGCATTAGGATATTTTTTAAATTGATTTAGCTATATTTTTATTGTTATGACTTCCTATACTCACTCTATCTAACTCTGCCAAATCTTTTTCTGTTTTAATTTTTTGCTAGGTATGACCCTTCCCCAAAGTTAGATCCAGTTTGTCGTAGAATTAATTCATTATGTTACCTTTACAGCAAAGACTGAACTCTATCAGAATATTAACCAAGAAAGACTCAGTGAATTAATTGGGTTAAGCTCTATTGATACATTAGCTTCCTAGATAGATTCGTAAATACTTAGCTTGAAAGAAGAGCTGAGCTTCTTGGTCGAATCTTTAAATGCTTTATGCTAGAGTTGTGTCGCTATACAGCCAGTCTAAAACCGATTAAGGGTTTACATAACAATTAAGGCGATTGAATGAAGAAGAATAAAAAATTGATAGCTGTTTGCCTATTTATCTATTCACTCTTTTTGAATCCCGCTCATGCTAGTTTTGATCAGGCCGTCAATAAGAGCTTTGAACCAATTGCTCAGGCTATATCCGATATTGTATTCGTATCAATTCCAATTAATGGTACTGATGCGCCAATTATTGTTATGTTACTCGTTGCCTGCGGTTTATTTTTTACTGTGTATCTAGGGTTTATTAATTTACGACGCTTTGGCCATGCACTAAAAATTGTACGTGGTGATTATTCAGACAAAAAAGCACCCGGTGAAGTCTCTCACTTTCAAGCCCTGAGCACAGCAATATCAGGCACTGTTGGTGTTGGTAATGTTGCTGCGGTGGCCATCGCTATCTCAATTGGTGGTCCAGGCACTACCTTCTGGTTGATCGCTGCAGGCTTAATCGGTATGTCTTCCAAGTTTGCTGAATGTACATTAGGTGTAAAGTACCGACAAGAAAACACCGATGGTACCGTCTTTGGCGGCCCAATGTTTTATCTAGAAAAGGGGTTAGCTGCTATTAAGCTTGCACAACTCGGCAAAGTCTTAGCTAAATATTATGCGGTTTGCATTGTGATAGGTGCCTTGGGTATCGGTTGTATGTTTCAATCAAACCAGGCATACACAATATTTGTTGATACTACCGGCGCACAAAATAGTTACTTTGCTGATAAAGCTTGGTTTATTGGTGCTATTCTGGCTGTTTTAACAGCAATGGTGATCATTAGTGGTATCAAATCTATTGCTGCAGTCACCAGTAAGTTAGTTCCCTTAATGGCCGTTCTATATGTCATTTCAGCACTGATAGTTATTGGCGTTAACGCTGATAAACTTCCTTATGCGTTTTCAGCTATATTAACGGGGGCTTTCAGTTCTGAGGGAATGGCTGGGGGCTTTGTTGGCGTGCTTATTTTAGGTTTTCAGCGTGCCGCCTTCTCTAATGAAGCGGGCATAGGGTCTGCATCAATAGCCCACTCTGCTGTTAAAACTAAAGAGCCTGTCACCGAAGGATTTGTGTCAATGCTCGAACCCTTTATCGATACGGTTGTAATATGTACCATTACTGCTCTGGTCATTATTGTCACCGTTTATCAACCAGGTGTTACCGGTGCCACTGGTATCAGTGGTGTTGAACTAACATCATCAGCATTTGCGAGTGTTATTCCTTGGTTTCCTTATGTTTTAACCGTTGTGGTTATTTTGTTTGCCTATTCGACCATTATTGCTTGGTCTTATTATGGACTTGCTGGCTGGGTGTATCTTTTTGGTAATGGCGCAAAAACTAAATTAGTCTACAACTTATTTTTCTGTGTATTTGTTATGCTTGGTTGCGCGATCAAACTAGATTCCGTGTTGACTTTTTCTGACGCAATGGTGTTTGCGATGGCATTGGCAAATATTATTGGTTTGGTTTTGTTAGCGCCAACGGTGAAGCAAGAAATGACTGATTACTGGGCAAGGTTGAATGCTAAATAATATGGCTGTGAGAAGTTTAGTTAGTTTGGACTAATGCCAACTTTAAAAGTGTCATTGAAATAGTTGGTTTAAGTATAAAATATGGAGTGGCTTTTGACCGAAGGCCGAACACTATTAATTCTTTCAAAGCTATTAGTTGATCTTACTCCCCAAACTCACTCTATCTAACCCCGCTAAATCTTTTTCTGTTTTAATTTTTTGATAATCACAAGCAGAAAATATTTCTCGCACTTTTTCACCTTGTTGATAGCCATGTTCTAACAATAAAACACCGCCAGGTTTAAGGAAGTTTTTTGCTTCGTTAATAATTTTTTGTAAGTCGGCAAAACCATCGTCTTTCGCGACTAAAGCTTTATTAGGTTCAAAAACCAAATCACCTTGCTGCAAGTGGGGATCATTTTCTGCAACATAGGGCGGGTTAGCAA
>CAYZLE010000225.1:0-2614 GCA_964479305.1 uncultured Gammaproteobacteria bacterium
CTGCCTTAGAGGCACTTAAAAATTTAGCTGAGTCTGGCTGCCCTGTTTTCATTATGCATGGCAACCGAGACTTTTTAATTGGTGAAGCATTTTGCAAACAATACTCCTTACAGCTTTTACCAGACCCTTATAAAATTTGCATAGACAATGTTGACATTACACTCTCACATGGTGACCTGCTTTGCACCGATGACCAAGACTATGCACAATTTAGAACCTTAGTACGGTCAGCAAAATGGCAAGAAGAATTTTTAGCGCAAACTTTACAGGAACGTATAGAAGTCGCTAATAATTTAAGACTTCAAAGCAAAGAAGCCATGCAAGCAAAGTCTATGGACTTAATGGATGTGAACACTGAAAGTGTGAAGAATTTTTTTGCCGAACAGAATGTTCAAATAATGATTCATGGTCACACTCATCGCCCACAAATACACCAGCACTTGGTTAATGAACAACACTGCCAACGTATTGTATTAAGTGATTGGCATGAAAAAGCAACTTATCTAAAAGTAGAAGATGGACAAGCAGAGTTGTTTACGGATACTGCCTTACTATCTACAAGTTTACTGAGTTTTATGGGCTAATTAATTTAACTGTTTTAAACGCTCTACTTCTTCTTCCTCAAAACCTGCAAGCAAGCGCGCTTCTAAATTAAAAGGGCCTTTTAAACGACCTTTCATATACTGGTGAATTAAACCAATAAAGGTATCTTTAGAGTCGAGTTTACGTAATTCGCAATGATATCTAAACCACTTGGAGCCCGCTTCCACATGACTAATTTCATCATGGTAAATCACTTCTAGTATTTCAGCCTCTTGACCAGCTTTAATACTTCTAAGCTTTTGTAGCATCATCGGCGTAACATCTAGTCCTCTAGCCTCTAAAACACGAGGAACCAATGCCATACGATGCATAATATCGTGATCAGTTTGCTCAACGGTTTCCCATAAACCATTATGCGCATCGTGGTCGCCATAAGTTGCGCCGTGAGACTCAAGATAATCGAGAATTAATATAAAGTGACGTGCTTCATCGTCAGCCACTTTCAGCCAGTCTTCATAGAATGACTTTGGCTGATCACGAAAGCGATACACCGCATCTAAAGCTAAATTAATGGCATTAAATTCAATGTGCGCAATCGCATGCATAAAAACCAAACGCCCATCTTCAGTATGCAAAGAACGTTTTGGTAATTCACGAGGAGAAATTAATACGGGTTTTTCTGGCCTACCAGGATCGGGGATCGCAACAACTTCACTTTTACTCTCAAGTGTAAAAGCGTTATCAGTCCATTGTTTATATAACTCATGCATAGATGCACATTTTACACGCGGGTCAGAAAGCATGAGTATGTCGTAGGCAGCTGTGAAAATGTTTTGCTTCATTCTAGTTTCACTTTTGGTATAGCATTCTACTCTGAATGCCTTTACCTTCTAATTGTTGATGTAGCACAAAACGCATTAAGGTTTTAAGCTCTTGCAAGCCTTGCTTATCACAAATATTTTTATCAAATAAAGCCATAAGATAACGACCTGTAACTTGCGGCAAAGCATTATTGACGCTATTAGAAATACGCAAACCTAACTCTGGATGATACTCGTAAATAGTATCAAGGAATATATCAGGCTCAGTTTCAGAAAAAATGGACTCTATACCCAAACCAAAGCCTAAATTTTCAAGTAATTGGTATTCGATATTACGCAATAAAAATTCTTGAAATGCCGACTCGTTTTCAAGACCTTTACATTGAGACATCTCATGTAGCCAGTCAGAGTAAATATCAAAAACTTCAGCATGTTGATCAAAGGCAAATAAAAATTTAATCAGCAATTCATTTACATACATACCATTAAATAAAGCGTTGCCTTGTAATTTAAACTGAGGTCTTTCAAGATTAAGTTCAATGTCGGTTAAGGTTTTTAAATCGCTTTTACCCGACCAACTGATTTTAATAGGAGTGAAAATTTGCAATAAGGCTCGACGAGGAGACTTTGCAGAACGCACGCCTTTAGCAACGACTCTAAAGCGGCCATACTCTTGAGTAAAAACATCGACTAACAAACTAGTATTTGAAAAAGGCTGCGCGTGCAAAACAAAAGCTGCTTGATCAAGTACCTTCTGTTGCATTAGTCGTCGGTATAACCAAGTTGTTGTAGTGCATTGTTATCGTTAATCCAACCTGACTTAACTTTAACCCAAACTCGCAGATAAATTTTTTGTTTAAAAATATCTTGCAAAGAAAGTCGTGCTGCTCGGCTAATAGATTTTAAACGTGCGCCATCTTTACCAATCAACATAGACTTTTGACTATCGCGATTAACCCATGCAACGGCTGTTATACGAGTTATAGTTGGCTCTTCAGTAAATGATTCAATCTCTACTGTGCAACCATAAGGCACTTCATCTTGAAGCTGCAAAAATATTTGCTCTCTAATACGCTCTGTCGCTAAGAAACGATCATTCTTATCTGTAATTTGGTCTTCTTCAAAATATTGTGGACCTTGTGGCAAGTATTTCAATAAAGTTTCTTCAATAACAGATTCATTTTGTTTTAAAGCGCTGAACGGAATGATTTCTTTAAAATCAAACTTAGTAGCTAGGTCTTGTAAATACG
>CAYZLE010000226.1:0-2605 GCA_964479305.1 uncultured Gammaproteobacteria bacterium
TTCGATTCGCGCTTTAGCGCTTAAAGATTCATCATTAGCAATGACTTCAAATGCAGAAGCTTGTAGTGCATCAGCAGCAAGAATGGCTGTAGCTTCATCGAATTTCTTATGGCAAGTTGCTTGGCCGCGGCGCAGATCATCATCGTCCATTGCAGGTAAATCATCATGAACTAATGAATAGGCGTGAATACATTCGATAGCCACAGCAACAGAGTTTAGATTGTTGTTAATATTTAAGGCTTTTCCTGTTGCATAAACTAATGCTGGTCGAACGCGCTTGCCGCCAATTAAGGCCGCGTAACGCATCGCTTCATAGAGGCGTTTAGGGTGTTTGTTTTCAGGTAAGTGATCTGAAAGCGCTTCGTTTATTTGGTTTTGGTACGCAGCAAGTTGAGTTTTAAATGCAGTCATAATTATTATTTGTCATCAACAGGCGTAAAGTCTTCTAGTGCATCTTCACCATTAGCGTTTTCAGTCAGTATTTGAATACGTTGCTCGGCTTCGCTTAGCGATGTTTGGCATTCACGAGCAATGCTAATACCTTCTTCAAATTGTTTTAAAGACTCGTCTAAAGACAACTCACCATTTTCAAGCTGTTTTACAAGGTCTTCTAGCTTATTTAGGTTTTTTTCAAAGTCAGCAATTTTGTTTTTTTTGCTCATAATAATATTCTTTCTGTTGATGTTTAATTTGTACGATTTGCTTGTTTTAGCAGTAGTCGAGAACTTGGCTAATACGGTCAATGGCAATAACTTCCATTGTACCTAATTGTTTAGCGAGTTCGCTACGTGGCTTGTTAGATTTAGGCACAATAACGCGTTTATAGCCATGTTTGGCCGCTTCAATTAAACGTTCGTCGCCGTACGGTACGGGCCTAATTTCGCCGGCTAAACCTACTTCGCCAAATAAGGCTAGGTCTGCGGGTAAAGGTTTGTCTTTAAAGCTAGAAAGGCAGGCCATTAATACAGCCAAGTCAGATGCGGTTTCAGTTACACGTAAACCACCCACTACATTTACAAATACGTCTTGGTCAAACATGGCTATGCCTGCATGTCTGTGCATAACGGCTAGTAGCATAGATAATCTGTTTTGATCTAAACCCAGGCTCACACGGCGAGGATTGCCATGACTAGTATCTACAAGGGCTTGAACTTCTATTAGCATAGGACGGGTGCCTTCTCGGGTCACCATAACTACACTGCCGGATACTGCTTCATCGTGCCTTGAAAGAAAGATAGCCGATGGGTTGGAGACGGCTTTAAGACCGGTTTCCGTCATAGCGAATACACCTAGCTCATTAACAGCGCCGAAACGGTTCTTAACGGCGCGTATAACGCGGTAACGGCTATTGCTGCCACCTTCAAAGTATAAAACTGTATCAACCATGTGTTCGAGAACTCGCGGGCCAGCAAGTGCGCCTTCTTTTGTAACATGGCCGACTAAAATAATGGCTGTGCCAGTTTGTTTGGCATAGCGTACTACTTGTGCGGCGCTTTCACGTACTTGGCTCACTGAGCCGGGTGCAGATGCTAAAGCTTCGCTAAATAAGGTTTGAATTGAATCAAGCACCATGATTTTAGGTTTGTCTTTATTGGCTGTAGCTAAAATTGTTTCAACGCAGGTTTCTGTAATTAAGGCTAAATCTGGCGCTTCTATTTGTAAGCGTTTTGCACGCAAAGCAATTTGTTGAACAGACTCTTCACCTGAAACATAAATACAGGGCTGTGTTGAGGCAAGGTGGGCAAGCGTTTGTAGCAAAATAGTCGACTTACCAATACCAGGGTCGCCACCAATCAAAATTACTGAACCTGCAACAATGCCACCACCTAATACGCGATCGAGTTCACTTGTACCAGTAGGGGTGAAGTCTGTTTGCGTAAATTCAACATTGCCTAATGTTTTAGACTCTACTGAGCCACTGTAGCCTGTAGAGGCTTGCATTTTACGTGTGTCATCAGTGCTCGTAGCTTGTTCTGTGAGTGTATTCCATGCACCACAATTTCCACACTGGCCACTCCATTTAGGTGTTACAGCTTCGCATGATGAACATTGATAATGAATTTTAATTTTGGCCATTTTTTATATTTTTAATTGTTCTGTTTATCAATATTAGCTTGGTGGTATCTAACGGTTTTGATTGTATTATTTGTGGTTTTAATAATTTCGAATACGTGCCCGTCAATACGTGTGCTGGTGGCGGCCTCGGGAATCATTTCCATAAATTCTATAATTAAACCACTCAATGTCTTAGGCCCTTCGGTATTTAAATTGAGTTTTAATGTTCGATTTAATTCACGAATATGAGTAGTGCCATCAATCAATATTGTCCGTTCGTTTTCACGAATAATATTTTGGTTTATTGTAGATGTTTGAGTCGTAAATTCACCCACAATTTCTTCTAGAATATCTTCTAAAGTTACTAGGCCTAAAATATCACCGTATTCATCAACTACTAACGCAATTCGGCGTAATGAAGTTTGAAAGTTAATGAGTTGGTCCATAAGGCCTTTGCCTTCAGGCGTAAACAGTGGCGTATTTAAATTGTCTTCTATAAGCTCTTTGCTTAGATCTTCATCAATCAGTTCCGAAACGAGCTTCTTAACGT
>CAYZLE010000227.1:0-2587 GCA_964479305.1 uncultured Gammaproteobacteria bacterium
TGACAGTTTGTAGCCTACCTTGGTGCCCAGCCAGATAGCAGGTAAAGAGCCAATAATTAAGCCTACTAATAAATATGCATTCACATTGCCCATTTGCATGTGGCCTAAGCCAGCAATGGCGGTTAAGGGTACGGCATGCGCTAAGTCTGTGCCGATAATACGTACTGTTGGAATACGCGGGAATAGGGTTAATAGTACCGCTGCACCAAATGCACCTGCGCCTACAGATGAAACGGTTACAAGCACACCCAATATAAGCCCCATAAATACAGTGATACGTTTAGCGTAACGAATACCGCCATCAGAATGTGTAATGTGGCTTTCGCGTAAGTTTGAGCGCTTGGCTAATATAGTGTTTCTGATTAAAAGCGCTAAGCCTGTAATGATTAACATTAGGCCTAGGGTGTTGGTGATTATTTTACTGTAAAAGGCTTCGTCTACGGGGTAGAGGTTTAAGTATAAAGTAGTAAGCAGCGATGCAGGAATACTGCCTGCGCTTAGTAGGCCAACGATACGCCAGTCGATAGTTTTTTGCTTTTGGTGGGCAATAACGCCATTCGCTTTGGTGATGGCGGCATAGAGTAGGTCGGTGCCGACGGCTACTGCAGGTGCAAAGCCAAAGGCTAATAAGATAGGCGTCATGAATGAGCCGCCACCTACGCCTGTTACGCCAACGATGAAGCCAACGCTTCCCCCAGCTAATATGTAATATAGAAAATCTGCCACAGTATATTTTACTTATTGTTATTTGATTTAACGCTAGTTTTATTTAACTCTAGGTATTTAGAGCCTTTTACCCAAAACTTTTGCGAACTATAGCGTTTATTGTTTTTATTATGAAGACGCTTTGGTTATATGTTTATATTTAAGATTATTATTCTTATTTATCAATAATTTAAGTTGATTATTTAAAGTAAGTTGTTATGTAGAATATTGGCTTTAATTAAGCCAAGGTTGGAATTTTTGAGGCTTGTTTTCAACAATTTTAAGTTGCTCAAGAACCTGTTCAACCAGTTCGGCGTTAGTTGGGTCTAGGCCTTCTAGCAAGCTAACTGAGCTGCGTTCACCGTTTATCATTTTGCGAACTGCGTTGCCTATTGTACCTATTTCTTGTGGGTTGTCTTGGAAAGTTTGATCCATATGCGCAACGAGTTCCATAGCACGTTGATCACCCTGACAAGCGGCTGCAATAGTTGTTGCTAAACCTAAAGCGGCTTCGTCGCGTTGTTTTTGCAGATCATTCTCAGGCAATGTTTCAGGATTGTCTATGCCTATTAATATAGCTTGAATAAGAATGGCGTCTTCTTCGTCTAGGTTGTCTAGAACGCTATCGTCGCGTTGGCCTTCAAGTATTGAGCGAATGGCTTCACACAGTTTTTGCCAGCCGTTGTTTTGTGCTTCGTTAAGCATGTCTAACAAAGGTGCTTGTTTACTTTTGTCGTGAATGGCATCGACTACGTCATGCAGAAGGGCTGAGTGTAGCTTTAATAGTTCTTCTACTTGTTTGCTGTTGTGGTTCATTTCGCTCATGGTCGTACCTTTACTTCGTTTCCATTTCTGCAATTTTCTTGCGTTGGGTCAGTAGCTCTGTAGATTGGGCTTGTGCAGCTGCAAGTTTAGCTTTTTCTTTCGCTACAACGGCTTCTGGCGCTTTATCTACAAAACCAGGGTTGCCTAGTTTTTTGTTTACGTTTTCAATTTCGGCGTTTGCCTTGGCAATTTCACGATCTAAACGCGCTAGCTCTGCGTCTTTGTCGATAATACCTGCTAGAGGTATAAGCAGTTTCATATCGCCAACTAATGACATTGCAGATTCAGGTGCTTCATTGCCATCGAGTATTTCAATGTTTTCTAGGCGAGCTAGTGTTTTTAAGAAGCCTTGGTTGTTTTGAGTACGTTCTTTGTCTTGCGCTGTGGTGTTATCTAAAATAACCGATAGGGCTTTGCTTGGCTTAACGTTCATTTCTGAGCGAATTTTACGTACGCCCATTACGAAAGTCTTAATCCACTCAATTTCTTCAATTACGCTTGTGTCTACCTTGCTCATGTCGGCAACAGGGTAGTCTTGAATCATAATTGAGTCGCCAAGCTTGCCTGCTAGAGGCGCAACGGTTTGCCAGATTGATTCAGTTACGTAAGGAATAATAGGGTGAGCCACGCGCAGTAGTGTTTCTAGTACACGTACAAGTGTTTGGCGTGTACCGCGTAATTGCGCTGGACTTGCATCTGGGTTGTTTAGAACGGGCTTAGATAGCTCGATATACCAGTCACAGTATTGATCCCAGGTGAACTCGTAGATCTCTTGTGCGGCTAAATCAAAGCGATATTGCTCAATATGACGCGATACTTCTTGTTCAGTTTGCTGTAAACGGCCAATAATCCATTTATCAGCTAGTGATAGTTCGATGTCGTCGCTTTTCAAGTCATCAGCATATTCTTCTGTGTTCATCATCACGTAGCGTGACGCGTTCCAAATTTTATTGCAGAAGTTGCGGTAGCCTTCCATGCGTTGCATATCGAAGCGAACATCACGGCCATTTGTGGCTAAAGAGGCCAGTGTAAAACGCAAAGCATCAGTACCAAAGCC